>JALEYA010000198.1 GCA_022779945.1 Oscillospiraceae bacterium
GATCGTCATTGCCCGTGCGCCGTTCGTGCCGTAAAACCATGACAGAATCGGCTTAGCGAAGATCATAAGGGCAAGCAGTAAGGCACAGAAACAGTAAGAAATTACAAGGGTAACTTTTGCGGATTTTAAGTCGGTATACAAAAACACCACAACCTTTCTTTCTTATTACAGTGACAGTATAACACTCTTTTTATTGTTTGTCAATAAAAAGTTGTTAAATTTCAGATATTTTTTATTGTTGTAAACATTTTGAGGCAAAAAGGGAAGCGTTCTGACCGGCAGAACGCTGAAATATGTATTTTCCTTGCAAAATAATCTTGACGTTTACATGGAAAGGCTTTATAATTGAGTTTAGAGTGTTGGTCACCCTTCGTAACGGAATCGTATACCAAATCGTTGCGATATCCTACGGGTGGAGATGCTCTTTTTCTTTTGAGCGGACAATCTTGCAAGACGGATTTTTGAATTTTATTTACAGAAATGTTTTCGCATAGGCTCTGCACTTCGGTTAAATGCTTAATATCCGGGGCTTACCGTCTGTTCAAAATCTCATAAACAAGTGCTTCGTATTTCTCGATTGTCCGAACCTAGCTGAGATTTTCTCTCTGCAGTTCTTCCATGCCAAGAGAACGTCTCAAGCTACATTTTATGTCATCTGAAGATTCTCGTACGTTTTCGTTCCGAAAGATTTCTTCGCCATTTCGATCATTTCCTCCTCGTTCTTACATCGTTCGATAATCTTCAATAATACTTTTGCGATTGCTTCTTTCTCTTTGTCCGGTCGTCCATTCATAGGCTCCACCAGTTTTAACGAGGTATTCGAAGACACGCCCAGATCCAAAAGTGTGTTCAACAATTTGCATCTGTACTTCGACAGAGGATTTTCCTTTTTCATAATCAAATATGCTCCTTCTCATCGTTATTCGCCTTGTTTAGCTAAAAATCATTGTCTTTTGTACATGTTAAAACCTTTGCCTTTCTGCTTGACAACTTTGAACAAATCTGATATAGTTCCCATATCAGCGGATTGCGTGATAGAGCTAGCACATTTGTGTGAACTCCGAACACCAATCTGCTGTTTTTATTTTTTCTGATTCATCTCGTACTTTTCGATTATCCGACCGCACTCATTCAGAATTTCCTGTTTCGTCACTTTGAAATCCCGATCTCTGAGGAATATTGCCATTTCTATCATTTCCTCTTCCATGTTCAAAGTTGCTGCGACTGCTGCCGCTGTTTCCTTCGGCAATAACGTCGCCAATATATTCACGAACAGAATCCGCCTTTCCTCTAATGTCGGCATAGTTCTTTCTCCTCCGCCTTTATCGTTAAATTGATTATACTTCCTCAAAGAACAACGGTCAAGCAGATTTTGCGACTCACACAGTATTGTACAGAAATACGGACAACTATACCCCTATTCTGTTTAATTCCGAATAAAGCATTGACAACAAGAGCGTTCTTTGATAAAGTATCTTTCGAAAGTTCAAGTAATCTTGACACCTCGGAGGACTGGACTCCTATGGTGGCAAGCATTGCTTGGGCTTTTTTGTTATAATGAAGCTTTTTCCGGCAATCCGGCAATAATGGTAATACGGCTATCAATCGGTCATTGACAAGTTGATGCCGTCTGTGATAAAGTATTCCCGGCACCGAAAGTGAGACAGTCTGTTTAGAGCTCTCAGAAGTTCCGGCAGGACATACTTTCGGTGCTTTTTCATCAGCAAAGAATAAAAATCATGAATTGTGGATTCTGCCAAAGCTTTATCTGCGGCAAAAACTGACCGTCAGAACGATATTCCACGCGACCGCATCTTTTCTCTCTTCACTTTTATCG
Organism: Oscillospiraceae bacterium; assembly: GCA_022779945.1. Taxonomy (GTDB): domain Bacteria; phylum Bacillota; class Clostridia; order Oscillospirales; family Acutalibacteraceae; genus UBA6857. The sequence continues at coordinate 1,838 of JALEYA010000198.1, forward strand.
CTGTCCGTAACCCGTCCGTAACCGAGAAAAAAAGTAATAAAAACAGCAGATATTGACCGAAAGTCAAACAAGGTCAAAAAAATCCCGCAATCCCTTATCAATAAAGGAACTGCGGTACTTTTTCATGGTGAGGATAAATGGACTCGAACCATCGACCTCTTGCATGTCAAGCAAGCGCTCTAACCAACTGAGCTATACCCTC
>JALEYA010000253.1 GCA_022779945.1 Oscillospiraceae bacterium
CGGTTGTGACGACCTACTTCTACGAGGGAACGTACAAGTATAACCAGGACGGAATCGTTCCCGATGTTGCGGCGTATACGAACACAAACGTTGCTTTCGCCGTTCTTTATAATTCGGGTATCATTCCCGATGCGGTAGTCGTCGACTACGGTCTCCCGGTCAAAATCAGCCTTGCGGCGAACGATCTTATCAAGGGCGGAACGCTCAACGCACTCGGCACGGCTGTAACGGACGGAACGGTTCTTAACACACAAGCTTATTATGAAAGCCGTCTTGTCGGCGCCGCAGACAGTCTGACACTTGAAAACGGAACGGCAACGATTTCCGGTAAGAATGTGATTTATCAGCCGACCAACATGACCATGAGTGACGAAGAGGTATTCTATTACGAATATCTCACCGCCAACGGTAGCTATTATTACACGACGATTACTGTCATTCCGGCAACCAATATCTATTACGAGGATTCTTTCTTCACTTTCAACGATAGCGGCGACTACAAATGGCAGACGGAGGGTACGACCTACACCGATAAATTCCAGGCGGAGGACAGACCCGGTACGTTCAGTCTTTCCCAGTATGATGCGAACAATGTTTACGGACGTGACAACGCCTACAACGACAGCGCTTCCACTTACAGCTTAGGCAGCGCAAAGAGTGTTGTTGTTGACGAAGGCTCACTCGGAAAAGAGCCGACGGCGGAATTTACCTTCTGCGGAACGGGCTTTGATTTGTTCAGCGTGACGAACGCCGATACAGGTGCCATGCTTGTTGCGGTATACAATACAAGCGGCAAGAGGGTGAAAAACTATGTTGTTCAGACTTATTACGGTTACAGCTACGATGACACCGAAGGCAAATTTGTTCCGAATCCGACCTCGACCGACGGACTTTATCAGGTACCCGTTATCCGTTCAAGAGGTCTTGCCTACGACACTTACCGGGTTGTCATTACGCCGAAATACGGCTGGGCGTTCGATATGAATTACGACAAGACGGGCGCAAGCTACAACGCTTACAAGGTCTATGTTGACTCCGTCCGTATCTACGACCCGGCAGGTCCCGAACCCGATCCGGATTCGGTTGTCGGCGAAGCATACATCAAGGATAAAGAATATATCCCGCAGTACATGGAGATCCGTGATAACGTCATTACGGCTGAGACGTTCTATGACTCAATATTCGAACTTGACGAAAGCCAATATGCAAAGGGTGCAGTATTCATCGACGGTTTTGCCTCTCTTGATAACAACGGAATCAGTGATAAGTATCTTGAGGCCGGTCCGAATAATGAGCTTTACCTTGCCAAAGGACAGGCGATCGCCTTCCATGTTACCTCGGACAGAGCGATTGAGCCGGAAAGCTTACAGCTCGGCATGAAGGTTGTTGCGGGAGACTCGAACGGCACGCTTCTGTGTATGAACTCGAACTACACGACTCCGACTCCGGTTACGGTTTACGGCGGACATGAGATGTTCAGACGTCTTACCTCCTATGTTGTCTGGGATGAGGAACTGAAGGCACAGGGAACATACAAAACAAAGTACCCGATTATCCTGATTAACAATTCCGACTGCATTATTTCGCTGACGAACTTCAAGTGGACATACTCCGAACCGGAGACTACGGCGGCGAACGGTCTTGCCCTTGCGGTTACAAGTTCTACACCGAGAATGGCTATGATGGCACTTCGGTTGTTCGCCCTTTCGGATGAACCGTCCGAGGATGTATTTGAACCGGAGAACATTGCCGTCAACTGGGTAAAAGAGAGTATCAATCAGTTTGACACGGCAGCGCTTCAGGTGCTGACCGACCTTGATGTTACAGCGGTCACTGTTGACGGTGCAAGCGTCACAGACTGCAAAATAGCCGATAACGGTCAAAAGGAATGGACATACAGCTTCACGGCGGAGCGTTACGGCGAAAAGACGGTTTCGGTCGTTCTTTCGAACGAGGACGGAACCGAAAGTGAGCCGATTGAAAGCCCGGAACTTTCGGTAATCAAGCTCCCCGTCAAGGAAAGAGTCAAGAGCATTCGCTGGGACGACAGCAGCATCAAAGAGAACGAAACTGCTGTGCTCACGATCGTTACCGATCTTGACGTGGCGGAAGTCACCGTAAACGGAACCGGGATTACCGAATGTGAAACCGTTTACGATGAGTCTATGCCGTACAAGGACGGAACAAAGGTATGGACATACCGCTGTCAGGCGGATTCAAGCGGAGAAAAGACCTTCACGGTTGTGGCGTACGACGCCGAAAATGATTCAAGCGGAGAAATGATCTCACCCGTCCTGAAGGTTCAGAAGCTGAATGTCTTTGAAAAATTCGTTGAAATCATTAAGAAGTTAATCGCATTTTGGAGGAATTTGTTTTGAAGAAGAAGTATTTGAAACCGGATATCAGTTTCGAAAGCTTTCGCCTTTCAACCGATATTTCTGCAGGCTGTGCGATGCTTTCTCAGCAGGCACCCAACGGCTGTGTGATCTACTATCCTCAATGGGGTATGACGCTGCTTACCGAAGCGTTGAGCTGCGATGCCACACCGCCGGGCGGACTGGACTATGTCTGCTACCATGTTCCGATTGCGGACAATAATGTTTTTGAATCATAATTCAGAAGGTCTGCCGTCTTGTTTTGAACGGCAGACCTTGACTTGTCAGGAGTTCAAGATGAAAAAGAAAATTATCATTGCGGTATTCGCTGTTCTGGCTGTTATTGCGGCGGCAATTATCGGAGTAGAAATTGCGAAAAACAATAAGGAAACCGTAACGGCTGAGACGGAAGCGACCACAGCCTTCTTCAGTCAGCTGAAGCTGCCGTACACGCTCTCGAACGGCTGTGAAATTGCCGAAATCAAGTCATACAACGGTCCGTTTGTTGAGGACGGAAGCGATGTCGAAAAGACCGATGTATTTGCTTTGGTGATTAAGAACACAACCGGCAAGCATTTCCAGTATATGACGATCAATCTTAAAATCGGTGAAAAGGACTATAACTTTAAGCTGACAACTCTTTTTGACAACAGTGCCGTAACGGTTCTTGAAAGCTCAGGGGCACCGTACAACGACAAAAAAATCGACACCGTTACCTTGACTCAAAGCGTTGAGTTTTCCTCCGACCCGACGGTTCACCCGAAAGAACTTGAAATTACGGTTATGGACGGGCTGATGAATGTCAAAAATATCTCGGGGAAGGATATCACGTCCGATATTTACGTTTATTATAAGCTGACCGACGGTGACGATTGGTTCGGCGGAATCACATACAGGGCAAGTGTCAACGGCGGACTGAAGAACGGCGAGCTTCGTCAGATTCCCGCCAACCACTTCAAAAAAGAAAGCTGTAAGGTTGTGTTCACCGAATATGAAAAGTAATTGGTACTCGATTGCGGGTGTAACTCTCGAAATCCAAAGTGAAAGTGAAATCCGGCAAAGCGGAATGCTTTATAAGTTTCTTTGTGAAAAGACGGAGCCTGACCTGTCCGTCCGGCTGATTGGCGGAAAACCGCTTCCCGAAACGGACGGACGGCTTCTGTTCAGCGACGAAAGACGGTCGGTTTTTGAAAAAGACGGAGAAACAAAAAGCTATTGCCGGTATTTCAATGCTGCCGAAAATAGGTATGTACCGTATTCCTGCCTTGTCGGGAACAGAAAAGAATATTCGCTTTATCTCGATTACAACGGCGGCGAAGTCTGGGACACGATGATGCTTGATGCGCTCGATCTGCCGAATATTTTACTGTCTTTCGGCGCGGCAGTTATGCACTGTTCGTTTGTGGTAAAAGACGGGAAGGCGATCCTTTTCACTGCCGATAAGCAGGTCGGAAAATCCACACAGGCGTCACTTTGGGAAAAGTATGCGAACGCAAAAATCATCAACGGTGACCGTGCGGCGATAAAACGGGAAAACGGTTCCCTTTACGCTTATGGGGTTCCGTTCTGTGGTTCATCTGATATCTGTGAAAACGAAAAAGTACCCGTTGCCGCGATTGTTGAGCTTTCGCAAGGTCGGTCAAACGAATTGTCCGTCCTTTCGCCGTCGGCGGCATTTCGCTGTATTCTCGGTAAGTTGACCTATAACGTTCAGGATAAAGACAAGGCTCAGCGCGCAGCGGATATGGCAGAATTTGCGTCGGAAAGAAACGTGTTTCATTTGTCTTGCTTGCCTGATGAGAGTGCTGTGAAACGGTTGGAGGAAGAGCTATGGAAACGTTGAAAGAGCAAAAAGCGGTGTTTCGCCCGGTTTCGACCGAGCCGGAAATCTCTTTTTTGCTTCACGAAAAGGGCAGACGAATGGGGCTTCCGATTTCGGGCACGTTTGAACTTTGTAAAAGGTGCAATTTTAACTGCAAAATGTGCTATGTCCACCGAAAAGGCGACACGGCGGAAAATGAGCTGACCGCTTCACAGTGGTTGGAGCTGGGGAAAAAGGCAAGAGATGCCGGAACGGTATTCTTGCTTCTGACCGGCGGAGAGCCGCTTGTCCGAGCCGACTTTCCGGAAATCTATACGGGGCTGAAAAGCTTAGGTCTGGTGGTGTCAATCAACACGAACGGCTTTCTGCTTTCCGACGAAATTGCCGAGCTGTTCATCAAAAATCCACCGTATAAGCTGAATATTTCCCTGTACGGAACGGACGACGAAAGCTATCAAAGCCTATGCGGTGTACCGGCTTTTTCGACTGTTCTGAAGAATATAGAAAATCTGAAAAACCACGGAATCCAGATCAAGCTGAATATCAGCATCACGCCCGACAACTGTGATAAGCTTGACGAGCTGTATGCTCTTGTCAATCGGCTCGGTCTGAACGTGAAAGCGACGACTTATATGTATCCGCCGGTCAGGACAAAAGACGGAAAAACGGGCGAAAACAGCGGACGGCTTTCCGCTTCAAAGGCTGCCGAATACCGGGTAAAGTGGGACGAGATACGGTACGGAAAAAACGAGTTTTTAAGACGGGTGAAAGGTCTTGAAAAAGGACTGTATCTCAATGATAAAGAGTGTATCGAGCCGAAAGACAGCGGAGAAGAAATGCGATGTCGTGCCGGAAGCAGCAGCTTCTGGATCAATTATAAAGGGGAAATGAGTGCCTGCGGCGTAATGACAAACGAGGTGTTTGATACGGCTACGCTCGGGTTTGAGGAAGCGTGGCAAAGCGTTCGGGCAAGTACGGCGAAAATCCGGCTTCCGAAAGAGTGCACTTCTTGCCGTTACCGGCATTTTTGCAACGTCTGCGCCGCCGTTTGCTATTGCGAAACGGGAAGCACAGATAAAAAACCGGAATATGTCTGTGAGCTGTCACGGCTTACGGCGGAATATTCAAGGATACGGGC
>JALEYA010000051.1 GCA_022779945.1 Oscillospiraceae bacterium
GATCAAAGATATTTCTATGATTGGGAAACATTCCGAAGTGTTGATGAGCTAAACGAGAAATTAGAAAAACATCTTGATTGGAGCAATAACAAAACAATGAGAACCCTCGGAAGCAAAAGTCCTGTTCAGCTTCTCGCCGAAAAGCTGGCGGCGTAGGCGACGCCGTTTTTGAACGCCTTTTTCGTTCCGCTACGCTCCACTCAAAAGGCGTTCAAAAACATTGTACTATATCTTGACCTTATTTTTTACCAAAAATGGGTCACATCTATTTACAACGCAGAAGTTCCGGGAATTATCTGCCCGATTTTTTCTTGACTATTTGAGTTTTTTATATTATTATAAGCTTTAATAGGCGAAGAGCGCCTTTTTGTGTGAAAGGAGTTTCAGATATGAACAATACCGAAAAAACGATGGAAAAAATAGTAGCCCTCTGTAAAGGGAGAGGCTTCATCTTCCCGGGAAGCGATATTTACGGAGGACTTGCCAATACATGGGACTACGGTCCTCTCGGAGCAAGACTGAAAAACAATGTCAAGGACACATGGCGCAAGCGTTTTATTCAGGAACGCAAAAACAGCTATGAGGTCGATGCCGATATTCTGATGCATCCGAGAGTCTGGGAAGCAAGCGGTCATGTTGCTTCTTTCTCCGATCCGCTTCTTGACTGTAAGGAATGCAAAATGCGTCACAGAGCAGATAATCTTATTGACGATTTCGATCCCGATGCCCACGCAGACGGTATGACGAAGGAGGAAATGTTCCAGTATATCAAGGATCACAGCATTCCGTGCCCGCACTGCGGCAAGCATAATTTCACCGACATCCGCGAGTTCAACCTGATGTTCCAGACCTTCCGCGGCGTTACCAATAACAGCAAGAGCGTTATCTATCTGCGTCCGGAAAATGCGCAGGGTGAGTATGTAAACTACCTGAATGTTCAGCGTACGATGCGCGCAAAGCTTCCGTTCTCAATCGGACAGATCGGAAAGGCATTCCGAAACGAGATCACGCCCGGCAACTTCACTTTCCGTACGATCGAATTTGAGCAGATGGAGTTCCAGACTTTCTGCAAGGAAGGTACGGACGGTGAGCTTTACGATTACTTCAAAGCTTACGGTAAAAAATATTTTGAGGATCTGGGAATCGCCTCCGAGCACCTTCGCTATCACGACCACGAAAAGCTTGCTCATTATGCCAAGGCGGCTTGTGATATCGAGTTCCTGTTCCCCTTTGGCTGGGGCGAAATCAACGGTACGCATAACCGTACAAACTTCGACCTGACAAGACACCAGGAATACAGCGGTCAGAAAATGGATTATCTTGATCCCGAAACAAACGAGAGATACATCCCCTATATTATTGAATCAACCTACGGTCTTGACAGAACCGTTCTTGCGCTTCTTTGCGAGGCCTATGACGAGGAAGTGATCGACGCCGAGAAGAACGATACCCGTGTCGTTCTTCACCTGAGCCCCGCCGTTGCCCCCTATAAAGCTGCCGTTCTTCCTCTCTCCAAGAAGCTTTCCGGTAAAGCCATGGAAGTTTATGAGATGCTTGCAAAGAAATTTATGGTAGACTTCGATGAAACCGGTTCCATCGGCAAGAGATATCGTCGTGAGGATGAAATCGGTACACCGTTTTGTATCACATACGATTTCGATAGTGAAACAGACGGCTGTGTAACCGTCCGTGACCGCGATACCATGCAGCAGGTCAGAATGCCGATCGACGAGCTTGCCGCCTATATTGAACCGAAGCTTGCGTTTTAACCGACAATGAGCTTTTTCTGCCGATCCCGTTATTCCTGAAAAGCAACAGCCGGAGAGGCAAACCGTTAAAAATTATTTGATTTTTAAAAAGCTGTTGCCAAAAGCAATAGAAGCTGTTATAATGACCTTGATGAATGTTAACTTTTTATTAACGAAAGAAGGTTGTCTTTTATGAAAAGCTGTAAAAAAATCACTGCCGCCGTTCTTGCGGCAATCATTGCTTTATCTGTTTTCATTTGCCCGGTCTTTGCCGGCGGGCCTTTCATTGACCCTGCATCGGAAACGATTACGACCACTCCCGAAACCCAGAACCCGGAGGATCTGACCTACGTTCCGCCTACCATTCCCGAAACGGAAACAGAAACCAAGGTTCATGCGACCGGAACAAACCCGGAAGTCCTTGAGAAAGTTTCGTTCTTTCAGCAGATCCTCAACCGAATCAACGAGTTTTTCCAGATGGTTCTTGATTTCTTCCGGAATCTCGACGGCGTTCTCGGTCAAAAATAATCGTACATAACGGTTTAAAATATCTGAGCGGTGCAGCTGATGCTGTACCGCTCAGTTTTTCGGCAAAAAACAAAAAATCGGACGATCCGAAAGCAGACCGCCCGAAAATCATTTTAACTTGAATACAAAAAGCAGAGAGGCTTACCACTTGTTATAAACCTTTTCGCAGAAGGCATACATATCTTTTATTTCAAGCTTTGTACCGTCATCAAGGGTGACGGTACCGCTCCAGAGTCCGTGCACCTGATGGGTACGCATTCCGACAAGATTAAACGGCATCATGTTATTATAATTATCGTAATACGGCGTCATGACCATGTCAAATCGACCGTCCTCGGATAAAAAGTGCCACGGCTTCATCCAGCTTTCTCCGACCTCGGGGTCATTTTCAAGATAAGCCGCACCGATCTTGTGGCATTTTCCGTCGTAAAAGACAGCGGTTTCGGTTGCATTGCTTTCGTCGCCGAAGCCCCAGGTAAGCTCAAAGCCGAACAACTTGCCGTCGGAAAGCCGTGTGCTTCCGTTTGCCCAATACCACATATTGCTGTAAGGCCAGACGCCTCTTCCCCAGTCGAGAACCATATAGGTGTTGCTCTTGTCAAAGCGGTATTCTCTTCCGTCGCCCCAGCGGACAACGCCCTCGGTCGGCATACAGTTGAGCTTCTGAGTAAAGAAGAAATGACCCTTTTGCTCAAACGGCGTTGCAATCGTGATGCTTTCATGATCCTTCATCTTTTCGCCCGACAACTCAATCGTAAAGGGCTTTCCCTGCCACTTGCCGCAAAAGCGCAGATATTTTGTGTAAAGTCCCGTATCAAAAACACAGCTTCTTGCACCCTTTTTATATTCGAAATGCGACGGCTGATCTCCGTTTTTGTCAAGGAAATTCTTATCGGCAGTCAGAAGCTCAACCGCCATATCCGATACGGCTTCACCGGTCCGGAGATTCCGGATCTCCGCCGTCAGAGCACTTGCGATCGAGATGTTGAAAAAGTTCAGCTGCACCATGTATTCGCCGTCGGAAATCTGGTAAAAATCCCATTCCTTGACTCTCCATTTGGACGCACTGATCTTTTCGCGGTTATATTCAAAAAGATTGCGCTTGCAGTAACCCGGATTAAAAAGCTGACCGTTGTTTCCCAAAAGAGGCGTAGTACATCTGATTTCGTTTTGTCTGTTCATAACACATTCTCCTTTATCGGTATTTTCTCCTTTTCATATTGTATCGTAACCGGTAAAAAAAGTCAACAAGCACACCCTTCTGTTTCTTAATACGATTACACTTGAAGTTTCTTGTTCTGTGCGTTATAATGAAGATAACTTAAATCGATACGGAGAGAAAAATATGAAGAACAAAAAAAGCTTAAAAGTATTTATCATCATTTTGTCGGTCATCATCCTCAGTCTTGCGGTCATCAGCGTACCGTCAAAGCTGATGCCGACGGTCAAAAGCAGTATGAGTTTTACGCTCAAAGGGGAAAACGCACCGAAATTAGCCGCTCACAGAGGGCTTAGCTCCCTTTATCCGCAAAACACCGTTCCGGCAATCGAACAGGCGGCCGAATACGGCTTCTGGGGATTCGAAATCGACATTCACACCACAAAGGACGGCGAATGGGTCGTCATTCACAACGACACCGTGGACGATATGACGGACGGAACGGGTGCGGTATCCTCCTTTACGCTCGAGGAAATCAAAAAGCTTTCGATTGACAACGGAAACGGAATCAAAGATTACCCGGATCTCAGAATCCCGACACTCAAAGAGGCGCTTGCCGTTTGTGAAAGCAGCGACATTGTTCCTATCATTGAAGTCAAAGAATGTGACACACAGTATTTTCCGGTTCTTGCAAAACTTCTGAAAACCGAAAAGCTTGACCAAAAAGCGGTCATAATATCTTTTGAAAAAGAATATCTCGAAAAGCTGCGCCCGCTTCTTCCCGAAACGGAAATGATGTTCCTCGTCCACGCGCCGACAAAGGAAAACATTGATTTTTGTCTCAAGAACGGGAACACGGGCATCGACTACAACCACAAAGACCTTTATAAAAGTATCAGCGCCCTTCGCTATGCCAAGGAAAACGGTGTAAAAATCGGTGCGTGGACCGTTGACAATCCGCTTTATGCCGACTTTGCGGTACACTTCGGCGCAGAACTGATTACAACAAACAAAATCTTACCGTAAGAAAACGGAGAAAAACGTATGAGCTTTTACGAAACCATCAGAAACAACGAAACCATCAAAACCTACATCCGAAAAGCCGATGAATCGCTTGCCGCTCTCGGGTTTACCGAGCACAGCTTCGCCCATGTTACAAGAGTCAGCGAGGTTGCGGGCAATATTCTTTCCACTCTCGGTTACAGCGAGCATGTGATTGAAAACGCAAAAATCGCCGGCTATCTTCACGACATCGGCAACATGGTCAACCGCTGTGCCCACTCGCAAAGCAGCGGCATCATGGTCTTCCGCCTTTTAAGCGACCTCGGTATGCCGCCCGAAGACGTTGCGGATATCGTTTCCGCCGTTGGCAACCATGACGAAGGTACAGGCGTTGCCGTCAATCCCGTTGCCGCCGCCCTGATTCTTGCGGACAAGTCGGACGTAAGACGAAGCCGTGTCCGCAACCGTGACAAAACGACCTTTGACATACACGACCGCGTCAACTATTCGGTTGAAAAATCCACCCTGAAAATCAGTCCCGACAACAAAATTATCACCCTGCGGCTTACCGTTGACACAAAGTACGGCTCTATCATGGACTATTTCGAGATTTTCATGAACCGCATGATCATGTGCCGCAAGGCAGCGGAGTCAATCGGGCTGTCTTTCAAGCTGATCATCAACGATCAGCCGCTGATGTAACCCAGTCAGCAATCAGCTGACAAAAAGCATTCTGCTGGCAGTCGGTTTTAGGTATTATTACAAAATTTTTGAAATTACTCTTGCGGGGTTTACATTTCAGCCTGACTATGATAGAATAATTCAAGCAAAAACCGTCTTTAAATTCGGTTCCGTGAAACCGACAAGATGTTCATATGATTTTGATTTACCCGTTTTATGGGGGTAGATCGGTTTGTTGAGTCTTGCCGGAGGGCAAGATTTTTTTATTGCAAAAAGAGGGTGAAACGATGTCATCGGTTTTGATGGATGAGCTCGGCATGACAAGAGCACTTATGCGTATCTCGCACGAAATAATCGAAAAGAACGAATCGACCGACAACCTTTGTATCATCGGAATCAAGCGCCGCGGCGTTGAACTTTCCGGAATCATCGCCGCAAACCTTGAAAAACTCGGTGCAAAAACCGAAACCGGTACGCTTGACATCACACTGTACAGAGATGACATCAGCGCACTTTCCCCGGACGCAAAGGTCAACTCGACTCAGATCGATTTTGATATTGACGGAAAAACCGTGATTCTCGTTGACGATGTCATTTTCACGGGACGCACCTGCCGCGCGGCACTCGACGCCGTTCTTTCTGTCGGCAGACCGAAAAAGATCCAGCTTGCGGTCTTGATCGACCGCGGTCACAGGGAATTGCCGATACGACCCGATTATGTCGGAAAAAATATTCCCACGGCAAGAAACGAAATCGTCATGGTCTGTATTCCGCCCTACGAAACCGAAAGCTGTGTAAAGCTTTTAAAAAAAGAAAAAGAGTAAATAACACGCTCAGCGTGTTGAAGCAGAAGCAAGTCTTTTAATCGGGCTTGCAGCTGTTATAAGAAAATTCAGGAGGTCAACAAAATGAAACTAATCTACGGCATCAAAGACAAACCCAAATTCGGACAGCTGATCGTCTACGCCATTCAGCAGCTTCTTGCTATCATGGCGGCAACTTTAGTTGTTCCCCTCATCATCGGTAACGATATGCAGCCGACAGCGGCTCTTTTCGGTGCCGGCGTCGGTACTCTTGTTTACGTTCTCTTCACAAAAGCAAAAAGCCCCGTTTTCCTCGGTTCTTCGTTCGCTTTCCTTGGCTCGATGGCTTCGGCTTTCGCGGGTGCGGTTTCCGTTCAGGCAGGCTATGCCGGTCTTATCATCGGTGCAATCTTCGCCGGCCTTGTTTATGTGGCAATCGCTCTTGTCGTTAAATTTGCAGGTGTTGCCTGGATCGACAAGCTCATGCCCAAGCAGGTTATCGGACCGACCGTTGCCATCATCGGTCTTTCCCTTGCCGCCAACGCAATCGGCGATCTTCAGAAGGGTAAGTACATGATCGAAGTCGCTTCTCAGGCAATCGAAGGCGGCCAGATTGTTGAAAAGGTTGAGTCGGTTTCCGCCGCCAATCCGCTTGTCGCCGTTCTCTGCGGTCTGATTGCTCTTTTCGTCACCATGCTTTGCTCCACCTACGGCAAGAAGGGCATCAAGCTCATTCCGTTCATCATCGGCATCCTTTCCGGTTATGCCGCAGCCGCAATCTTCACCGTCATCGGCATCAAGACCGGCAACAATGCGCTCAGAATCATTGATTTCAGCGTATTCTCAGGTCTTTCCGTTTTCTCGCTTCCCGACTTCACCTTCCTTACCGCCGCCAAGGGCATTAAGGAGATCGACGGCGCTTACATCGGTTCTCTTGCCGTTGCGTATGTACCCGTTGCGTTCGTAGTTTTCGCCGAGCACATAGCAGACCACAAAAACATTTCTTCCATCATTGAAGTTGATCTTCTCAAAGATCCGGGTCTTCACAGAACCCTTCTCGGTGACGGCGTAGGCTCCATGGTCGGCGCCATCTTCGGCGGCTGCCCGAACACCACCTACGGCGAATCCGTTGCCTGCGTTGCTATCACAAGAAACGCATCGGTTTATACCATCATCACTGCCGCTGTTCTTTCGATGCTGATCGCTTTCTTCTCACCGTTCGTTGCCTTCGTAAACTCCATTCCGAGCTGCGTCATGGGCGGCGTCTGCATGGCTCTTTACGGCTTCATCGCAGTCTCCGGTCTGAAGATGATCAAAGATGTTGACCTTGAAGAAAACCGCAACCTCTTCGTTGTTTCCGTTATCCTGATCGCAGGTATCGGCGGTCTTACCCTTACCTTCGGCAAGATCACGCTTACCGCAGTTGCCTGTGCCCTTATTCTCGGCATCATCACAAACCTCATGCTTTCAAAGGCAAAGCCTGAGGCCGCCGAAGAATAAGCAAACAATTAAAAAGCAAATGATCCCTGTCGGCTTCGGCAGGGATTTTTTGTATACAAAAAGCCGCCCCGTAAAGGCGAAGCGGATAAGGGATAATTCAAAAACCATTATCCATACGTCTTCAAGCGGGAAAAAAGGAATCACGGTCACATTGGGTAAAAGCCCGGTGTGGCCGTTTTTCTGTTTCTGCATCAAACAAGGCCGTACCGGTGG
>JALEYA010000021.1 GCA_022779945.1 Oscillospiraceae bacterium
AAAAGAGCAAAAATCTGTGTCTGATCCAAAAAATCAAACGACCGGAACGCAAGCCGACTGTCGTTTCGCTTCAAGCCTTCGTCAAGCGCGCGGCTCACCGTGTCACAGTGCAAATCAATAATAGCCAAGTCCGTCACCGAAATCCGACCCTTCAAACGCATTTTCAATATTATTAAATTTATATATCCGTCCGTCTGCGTGATAGACCTCGAAAACATCAAATCTGTAGTTTTTTTCGCAATTATTTTTGCTGATATACTGTAAAGCAGTCAGAACAATTTTTCTTTGTTTGGCGGGCGTGACCGCTTCGGCGGCTCTGTCAAGGCTGTCGTGGCTTCGGGTTTTGACTTCAACAAAAACGACCGTATCTGTGTTTTCCGCTATCAGGTCGATTTCACCGTAGCGGGAATGAAGGTTTCTTGCTTTGATTTCATAGCCGAGCTTTTGAAAATATGAGGCGGCAAAGTCCTCCCCTTTGTCGCCGATTTCCTTTTTATCGGTCATTTCCGTCACCTAAGATCTTTTTTAAAAATGTCCGTCTGTGCTCCGGGCAAAGCCCGTATTCGGCCAGCATTTCATAGTGAAGCTTTGTACCGTAGCCTTTATGCTGAGCGAATTTATATTCGGGATATTTTGTATCAGCCTCAAGCATATATCTGTCCCTTGTCACCTTGGCAAGAATCGAAGCGGCGGCGATTGAAATGGACTTTGCGTCGCCTTTGACGATCGTTCTTTCTTCTATCGTAAGTCCCGGCTTTTGATTGCCGTCGATCAGCGCAATATCAGGTTGGACAGAAAGACCTGAAACCGCATTCCGCATAGCAAGAAAGGTCGCCTGCAAGATATTGATTTCGTCAATCACGTCGGCAGGCACCATCGAAACCGCATAACAGACCGCCTTGCTGATTATTTCGTCATAAAGCTTTTCGCGCTTTTTTTCGCTGAGCTTCTTGGAATCGTTAATGCCCTCGATTTCGCAGTCAACCGGCAATATGACCGCCGCCGCACAAACCGGTCCGCAAAGAGGACCGCGTCCGGCTTCATCAATTCCGCAGACGGTGGTATAACCCTCCGCTATCGCCTGCTTTTCATATTCATACGTCAAATTGAACATTCCTTTCATGAAAAAGAAGCCGGAACGACGTATGCCGTCCCGGCAGAAACTGACGATTTTTCAATCCGATCAGATGACTGTGCAGAAATTGAAGATAGATTCGGGAAGCTCCTCTTTGTCAGCGGAAACCGTGAATACAAAGTTCTTATCATGTACGTTGCTCAGTTCATATACTTCCTCAAGGAAAGTGGCAAGTGCATGATAATCTCTTGAACCGATTCTGAGTGTAGCGTCAACGAGTACGTCGGTGATATCATGGTTGCCTGCGCAGATGCCGGCAAGAAAACCGTAAAATGCGTCATAGCCTCTGATTTCGTAATCATCGGTAGCAACAAGTCTTGCACGATGGTCAACGTCATAAGTAAGCTTTGTTTCTTTTTCAACACAGACAACATTGCCCTTTGAGGTTTCGATTGCTTCATTAACGCAAGCGATGAGGTGCTTTGTCTTTCCTGAGCCTTTGTGTCCTAAAATAAGAGAAATCATTGTAATTTCCTCCTTGGTTTTATTTTTCCGGAAAGTCGGCAAAGAGATTTTGACGCAAACCGGTTTTTTACACGTTTATTATATCACTTATTGAGCCGTTCTTCAAGTGCTTCTTTCTCTTTTTCATAGCCCGGCTTACCCAAAAGTGCAAACATATTCTTTTTATAGCTTTCAACACCCGGCTGATCGAACGGATTGACGCCGAGCACATAGCCCGAAATCGCACAGGCTTTTTCAAGGAAATAAATCAGATAGCCGAGATTCTCTTCGTCCATTTTTTCAACGCTTAAAACAACGTTCGGCACTCCGCCGTCGTTATGGGCAAGAACGGTTCCCTCGAACGCCTTGCGGTTGACAAAGGACATGGTCTTTCCGGCAAGGAAGTTCAGTCCGTCAACGTTTTCGCCGTCCTCTTCGATCGTAAGCTCCTGCTTCACGCTTTCGAAGTCAACAACGGTTTCGAACAGGATTCTTTCGCCCTGCTGAATATACTGACCGAGAGAATGAAGATCGGTCGAGAAAATCGCAGAAGTCGGGAAAAGACCCTTATTCTCTTTGCCCTCGCTTTCGCCGAAAAGCTGCTTGATCCATTCGTTCATCATCGTAAAGCACGGCTCATAGCTGACGAACATTTCGGTGCACTTGCCCTTGTTGTAAAGAGCATTCCGGATAGCGACATATTTATAGCAATCGTTCTTTTCAATATCAGTGTCCATAAGTGCAGTACGTGCGTTAGCCGCACCGCTCATTAAAGCGTCAATATCAATCCCCGCCGCAGCAATCGGAAGAAGACCGACAGCGGTCAGAACGGAATACCGTCCGCCGACCTCATCGGGTACAACAAAGGTTTCATAGCCTTCTTTGTCGGCAAATGCTTTTAATGTGCCCCTCGCCTTATCGGTCGTAACGAAGATTCTGTCCTTTGCGCCTTCTCTGCCGTACTTTTCAATCAGCATGGAGCGGAACACTCTGAAGGCGATGGCAGGCTCGGTCGTCGTGCCGGACTTCGAGATAACGTTGATGCAAACGTCCTTCCCTTCACAGATTGCCTGAAGCTCACGAAGGCTTGAGGAGCTGATGCTGTTGCCCGAGAAATAAATCTCCGGGGTGTCCTTGCAAAGAGAATTGTAATTCTGAGACTTGATGAACTCAATTACGGCTCTTGCGCCGAGATACGAACCGCCGATACCGATGACGATAAGAACATCGCAGGTCTTTTTGATTTTTTCGGCGGCAAGCTTGATTCTTTCAAACTCTTCCTTATCATAATCAACCGGAAGATCGACCCAACCGGTGAAGTCGCTGCCTTTCCCTGTCTTTTCATGAAGCATCGTGTGTGCAGCCGTAATTTTGTCCTGAAATGCGCTTATATCGGAATCCGAAACAAAGCCGGATACATATTTGTCATTAAGTTTAGTAGCCATTCAGGCACCTCCTTAAAATTTTAGATATTTCTCGTATTTTATAACAAATACAGTTTTTTGTCAACAAAAAAGTTATTAAAGTTTTAATTTTCCGGCCTTACCGAGAGCGAAGCCAGCAACCGGCGCATCACTTCGAGTAAATTAAGCTTTTTTACTTCTTCTCCGGCCGTCAGCGGATATTCGGCAATCGTCTTACCATTCAGCTTAAAAGTGATACTGCCGAGCTTTTGTCCGTTTTCGACCGGTGCTTCCACATCAGTTGAAAGCCCGACCTGCGCTTCTATTTTGCTTTCATCGCCTGACTTGACGGTGATCGGCGCAATTGTTCCAACCTCGGGAACAATACTCCCTGTGTACCCTTTTATGATTTTTACGGGAGTTATCAGCGCTTTATCATATTCGGGCGTAACCGTCTTGAAGTTGGCAAAGCCGTAATTCAAAAGTGCTTTTGCTCCTTCAAAACGATCCTTACTGTTATCGCTTCCCATCACAACGGCGATCAGATGCAGTCCGTTTCTCTCAGCGCTCGCCGAAACGCAGTGACCTGCTTTTGAAGTTGTACCGGTTTTCAGACCCGTCGTCCCTTTGTAAAAGCGAACAAGCTTATTCGTATTGACCAGCTGTGTCGCACCGTTTCGAAGCGAATCCATCCAGACGGTCGAATATTCCCGAATCCGCTCATGGGAAAGCAATTCTTTCGACATCAGCGCAATATCGTAGGCACTTGTCAAATGGTCTTTTGTGTCATCGTCAAGTCCCGTGCAATTGACGAAATGCGTATCGTTCATACCGAGTTCTTTTGCCCGGTCATTCATCCTTTTGACAATTCCTTCTTCGCTTCCCGCAATACGTTCGCCGAGAGCCGTGCACGCGTCGTTGGCAGAGCTGATAACCGCCGCTTTCAAAAGCTCATGAACCGTCATCGTTTCGCCGTCCTTGAGCCAGATCTGTGAACCTCCTTTCGCTGCCGCCTCGGGTGACGCCGTAACCTTTTCGTTCAGGTCAAGCTTGCCTGAGTCAATCGCCTCCATCACAAGCAAAAGCGGCATGATTTTCGTAACCGAAGCCGGATACAGCTTTTCATGCTCGTTGTGCTTCAAAAGCACTTCACCCGTTGAAGCGTCCATAAGCACATAAGCTTTCGCTTTCACTGTGACGGGCGATTCATTTTCGGCAAAAGCAAGCGGACAGACCAGACCGATACACAGCAAAAATGTCATAAGAAAACAAACAGTTTTTTTCATAGTTTATCACACTCCGTTATAATACTTATGACAAAAAACTCAAAAATAAACCATTAAACTTGCATAATCAAAAGGTTTGAATTATAATAAGATGAATTTTTAACTGTGAGGTCATTATGAAAGCTGCATTTTATACATTGGGCTGTAAGGTCAATCAATATGAGAGTCAGGCGCTGGCCGAGCTTCTTTCAAAAAACGGATATGAAATTGTCGAAAGTAAGCAGGACGCCGATATCTATATCATCAACTCCTGCACCGTCACGGCCGCCGCCGACCGGAAGACACGACAAAGCGTCAGACGGTTTAAAAGAAGTCACCCCGAGTCGATCGTTGTTCTGACCGGCTGTATGCCGCAAGCATACCCGAAGGTCGCCGATTCACTGCCCGAGGCGGACATCATTATCGGTAACAAGGACAGTGAAAGACTCGTTTCCCTGCTCGATTCGTTCGCAAAATTCGGCAAACAGATCGTCAGCATCAATGAGCACGAAAACGGCGAAAAATTCTCCGGTCAGCCGATCACCTGCTTTGAAGAAAGAACAAGAGCCTATGTCAAGATCCAGGACGGCTGCAACCGTTTTTGCTCCTACTGCATCATTCCGACTTCAAGAGGACGGGTTCGTTCAAAACCGCCCGAGCAGATAAAAGAAGAAATTGAAAAAATCGCCGCCAACGGCTTTTCCGAGGTTGTGCTTGTCGGCATCAATCTTTCCTCCTACGGTCAGGATCTTGATATCGGCTTCCCCGATGCGGTTAAAATTGCGTGCGATGTTGACGGCATAAAAAGAGTCCGACTCGGTTCGATTGAGCCTGACCACCTGACAGATGAAGTGATTGAAAAACTCTCATGTTTGCCGAAGCTTTGTCCGCAGTTTCATCTTTCCCTTCAAAGCGGCTGTGATAAAACGCTCAAAGCCATGAACCGCCACTATACCGCCGACGAGTACCGCCGTATCTGCAATAAGCTTCGGGAAAGCTTTCAGGACTGCACACTGACAACCGACGTTATGGTCGGATTTGCCGGTGAAACGGACGATGATTTCATCGAAAGTCTTGAATTTGTAAAAGAAATCGGCTTTGAGAAAGTCCATGTTTTCCCGTATTCAATCCGGAAAGGAACGAGAGCGGAAAAATTCGGCGGTCAGATAGACAGAGCAACAAAAGAAAAACGCTGTCACATCATGCTGACCGAAGCCGAAAAAATCCGCCGTGATTACTTCGCTTCTCAAAAAGGAAAAACCGTCAGCGTGCTTTTTGAAAGCACAACCGACGGCGGTTACGTTCACGGGCACACCCCGAACTACACACCCGTTAAAGTCCGATCAGACAACGACATTTCGGGAAAAATCCTTGACGTCCGGATCATCGGGGTTTGCGATGACGATAGCTGTCTGGGTGAACTTATCTGAATATTTTCACGGGGCTTGTCTGTTCGGAAAGACAGGCTCCTACTTTTTGACCGAAAAAAGCATACTGATCGGCAGCCCGACAGCTGATTTCATAGATCTCTTTGGCTTGTTCATCAAGCTTAAAAATATCGTAATGACGAGTAACAACGGGAATTTTGTCCGTTGCGTTTTTCAGAATTTCCAAGCCTTTCCGGTTTGCGGCAAGAACTCGGATATACGGCGGAATCTCCTTTGTTTTTTCAAGCGGAATTTCTAAAAAAAGTTGGATCACTGACCGCCGGATTCTTGCAAGGGTGAATGCTTTCGTTTTTACCGTAAAGAAAAGCTCTTCAAGAGAACAGGACGTTTTGACGGCTTCGTAAATTCTTTCGGAAAGTCCGCTGTTGTCCCCTGTGATTCTCTTGATATCTTCAAGCGACAGCCGCCTTAAATAAGACAGAACTACCCTTTCGCCGTTTTTTAATGTGCAAGGCGCTTTCCCCTCCCCGACTTTTTCCATGAGCTTTTCATAAGCGTACGTCGGCATAAACGACTTTATTGCCCTTATATCTTCAAGCGATCGAAGATACGATGCGCTTGCTGTTATTCCGTCGGCTTTTTCGCTGTCGTGAGCCGCTCCGAAACGCTTTACGGGAAGAAATTCCATTCGGCTTCCGAGTTTTCCGAGTGTCCGTATGTATTCGAGCGCAAGCGTGCTGTTCGGCGAAGAAAAAACA
>JALEYA010000033.1 GCA_022779945.1 Oscillospiraceae bacterium
CGACCGTCAGAAACAATGACAGCGCCTTTTTGCATAGTCGTTTCTTTCCTTTCATAACAGTTAACTCCTCCTTTTTGTGAACAAAGGGTAAGCCTTGCCCACTAATATTTATAGTATTACATCTCACATTTTACCATAACTAATTTTTATTTTTCAATTAGCACTTTTACTAAAATGCAAATACTTCATATAGATATTTTGACGAAGAAGACACCTGTATTTCCTGCAAAGGTTATGCCGGAGGATGTCCGTCAGTCCGAAAACAGAGCAGCAAAGCAAGCCGATAAACCGACCTGCACAACCGTTTTCCCGATTACTTCACGCTTGTCCCCGATTTCTTAAGCGCAGTCGGCGTTCCTTCTTTCAGCTTCGCCGCCGAAGTAAAATTGACGACGAACAGCATGATCTGAAGCAAAGCATTCGGCACAATTTCCATTATACCGCTTTTTCCGATTCCGACAAACAAAATAAGGAACAAGGCAAGTATTCCCGCAATGCACGCAGAAAGCACAACAAAAAGCTTTTGACGTCTGATGTTGGAAAGAAAATACAAAAGCATGGACGCCACAAGAAAAGCAATGTATCCGCCCGTTGCAACCCAATGGGCAACACGCTTCGGATTCCAGTCACTGATGCTGTGACCGAGCGTCAGAGCAATCATTATTATAGAAAGAAAAGTAAGAATATTGAGTACATCGAGATACCGTTTCTTATTTCCAAGCTTATCATACATATATTGAACGTTCAGAACCGAACCGAGTCCGTTCAGAAGTGCCCAGACCCAGAAGAAAGCCTTCCGGTTTTCACAAAGAAGCGACAGCGTGCCGTTCGGCTCGAGTGGATTGTTTCCCCAACAAAACGGCAGAATCAATCCGTAGGCAAAAGCACAGATCAGCAGTGTCATGCAAAGCGGTTTACTGAGTATTTTTTTCTTTTTCATGTTAAATCTCCTTTTCAAATCTTCCATAGTTTTATATACGGTTTTATTCATTAAAATGTTCCGATACTGCGAGTAAGCTGTATTTGTCTCATATGATACAATTGAATAATCCGATTCCTATTGTGTCCGGTCAGAAACAGCGGATTTTGCGGATTTTTCCCTGTTGAAAAAGGGTGTTGAAAAGTTTTTGACTTGTCAGACACAAAATACAGACCGTTTCAATATCCGGTATAAGGCTCACAGAAATTGATGAATCCCCCCTATTTATTGCTGAACGCCGGTCTTTTCGGGCTGATTCTGACGATTAAGACTTTTAACCCTAAAAACGACTTTTCAACATTTTTCATATTCGTACGATATGCGGACAAAAAATTTGTCCGCATCAATGTAAAGTAATTCATCTTTACACTAAAGCCTCCGCTTTCCGGGCTTTTTGAGCTTTTTCAAAAGTACTCGCTTTCCATTTCTTTCAATATCATTATACACATATACACGATTTTTTTCAATTCCATTTCACTTTTTCTTTTCTTTTTCTTTTCCCGGCGGCGGTTTTATGCTATACTGATTACAATAACCTTACGGGAAGTGAAAAAATG
The DNA here is from genome assembly GCA_022779945.1 of Oscillospiraceae bacterium. Lineage (GTDB taxonomy): Bacteria > Bacillota > Clostridia > Oscillospirales > Acutalibacteraceae > UBA6857. The sequence continues at coordinate 1,537 of JALEYA010000033.1, forward strand.
CATATACCGAAAACCGAAAGCCAGCTTGTTTCCATCGAGCCGTTCGAAACGGCGCTCAAGGAGTCACAGATTCAATCCCATATCGAATATGATGTGCGTGACTGGCTGTATGTTCCGAATCATTACGGCGAATACCGTTATATCCTCGGCACCACGGGAAAAAATCCGCTGATCTGCATCGGCATCAACCCCTCGACCGCGGCGCCCAACGATCTTGACAACACGCTCAAGTCCGTCGAGCGGATCGCTCATTTTAACGGCTTTGACAGCTTCATCATGTTCAATGTCTACGCCCAGAGAGCAACAAGACCCGACGACATGGACAAAAAAATGAACACAGCTCTTCATAAAGAAAACATGAAGGCTTTCGAATACATTCTTTCGCTTTACGAAAAGGAAAAACCGTCGGTCTGGGCGGCGTGGGGCAACATCATCGAAATGCGACCGTATCTGAAAGACTGCCTGAAAGATATGATTGATATATCGAATCGCTTCGGTGCCGACTGGTACACGGCGGGCGCTATTTCCAAAAAAGGACACCCCCACCACCCTCTTTATCTTCGCAAGGATACGATTATCGACCCGTTCGACGCCGAAAAATATCTTCGTGAAGTTCTTCGGTTCGAACCGGCAATCCTGTAGGGTGACGCGTTTCATCCGGACCCTGAGCATAACCGACGCACCCCATGCATATAGATTAGCAAGCGACATCTGTATGGGGTGGTCAAATGAACGAATCCGTCGAAAAAAGAGCCGTTATGCTTGCCGAATATATTATTGAAACCAATGCAACCGTGAGAACGGCCGCTAAACGGTTTGACGTCAGCAAATCAACCGTACATACCGACGTGTCAAAGCGTCTTTTCCGGATCAACCCCGCCCTTGCGGCAAAAGTCCGGCTTGTTCTTGACGAAAACAAGGCGCAGCGGCATATCCGGGGCGGCAAGGCAACAAAAGAAAAGTACGCACGCCTTTCACAAAAAGGTTGACTGTAGGCCATTGAGGACTATAATACTAATTGAAACGGAAAAACCGTTACGCATGAAAACGGAGATGTATATGATATGGGCAAAAACGAACTGACCTGTGACTGTAACCATATTCACGAGGACATCGTGACAACAACAAAAAAATCCATGCCGCATGATGAGCTGATCTTTGACCTTGCCGAGTTTTTCAAGGTCTTTGCCGACAGTACCCGCATGAAAATCCTTTGGGCGCTGCACGAAAACGAGCTTTGCGTCTGTGATATTGCGGTCGTGCTCGACATGACGAAGTCCGCCGTATCACATCAGCTCAAGTACCTCAGACAGGCGAACCTTGTCAAGAACCGTAAAGAGGGAAAAATCGTCTATTACTCTTTATCCGACGACCACGTCAAAGAAATCTTTGAAATGGCGGTCGAGCATTTAAGAGAACTGTAACCGCAAAGCGATGCCCGGCAGACAAAAAGCCTGACCGGGCATCGTTTTGCTTTTCTGAAACAGAAAAACCGGCATTCAAAAAAGGAAGCCGGCTTTTGTTTTTTTTGAGGTTATCAACTATGATTACTGACTCGAAAGAATGCCCGAGACAATCTTGATAAGATTTCCGAACGTGCTTGTAAAAGCAGTAATCAGCACTTTCAGGAAGGACGAAACGATTGAAGTCTCTTCCTTATCAACATCATCAGGGTTCGCCTGCGTGACCGCAACAAGCTTTTTGTTCTTGTACTCAAGAAACTGCGGGAAGCTCTTATTTGACTTGATCGTAAACTGTCCCTTGCTTGAAAGTGCCTCATAAATCAGCGTGTTCACACAACTCGGGAAGGCCGTGTGCGCCAGATTTTTGATGAACCATGTGTTGTCCGGGAACAGACAAGTCGAAGCGTCGATCATATTGTCCTTCGAAACATAGCTGCTCATACCGGACGCGGCAACATTTTTCAGATATGTTTTCGAAAGGGTCTTGCCGATATTGGCGCTTGTTGCGCCGAAGGACATCGTGGAAAGCTCAACCGTTCCGTCCGCCTGAATGTTACAGTTTTCGAAAACGGGAGCCAGTCGGACATTGTATTTGGAGATGTTGATGATCTTCAGTCCGTTTTTCTTCAGCTTTTTCAGTGTATTGCTCAGCGGCACCTGAACATTGTAATGATAGTTATTGATCTTCTTAATCAGTCCGGCATATTTCTTGGTGCCGCCCTTAAAGATGAACGACTTTGCCGCTTCAAAGTATTCATCGCTTACCATACTCCAGTAACAGGGCATGGTTCCATAGGTCGCAAGAAGAAGCTTCGGCAAAATCTGATCCGCAATCGAAAGATAGACCGAATTGATCTTATCCGTACCGACGCCGAGAAGCTTTGCCTGATTGGTGAGCGTGACAAGAGCCTTGACAAATTCATCGAAATCGTCTCCGGCTCCGGAGCTGGAGTTTGCGTATTTATCAATGTTGTCCGCATCCAGCTGAATGTGACCGGAGAAGGTCGCACCGATTGGCAGAATGCCGTTACAGGCGGCGGCATAAAAGACAGCGGTATCAACATACGTTGCACCGTATAAGGTGAAGTAAGAGGCCATGATGCTTGTACCGAGACAACGTCCGACAAGGCTGACTTTCTTCTTGCCTGTCGCTTTCAGAACCGCTTTTATGTAGGTCTGAAGCTCTTTTGCGGAAGCGATCGGATCCACTCGGCTGTCATATTCGAACACATAGTCGGAAACAACGTATCCGCTTGTTTTTTTCTTCGGGGTGGCAGACTTTTTGTGATATGAGCCGTTGCTGATTTCGCCGTTATTATTCAGTACAAGCTCGGCATAAAGCGGAGCGATCGACTTATAAAGGGCGTCACAGAACGGATCCCAATTGTTGGTAAGCAGGCTTTTGCTGAATGCCGACATGAGAGTATTTTTATCCTGCATGAGTTTATCCTGAATGGTCGTCTTCAAAGGATAAATTTGTTTGCCGTTTTTGTTATAAATCGGAGTACGGCGTCCTCTTACATAGACAATCGGATAAGTGCTTGTTGTCGCTGCGGCTTCGGCGGTCATCGGCAGAGCGATCGAAACGAGGGTGATCATCACCAAAAGCAGCGAAAGCAACCTTTTTGAAATTCTTTTCAAATTCCATACCTCCCATACAATATTTCAATGCTTATACTTTATCACATAAAAGCAAAAAAAGCAAGCGCAACAATGTTACAGATGAATTAATAAATATTATATTTTTTTCTTAAAACAGCAAAAAAACAGACAAATGCCGCAAAAGGCACATACAAGCTGACCTTTTGCGGCAAACAAGAGACGATCTTATAAATATTTCTTGATAAGCTCAATCGTATCGGCAACCGTCTCGATACCGAGTGCTTCACGGTCGGGAATCTCCACGCCGAATTCATCTTCGATCGCAACAGCCATATTGACAAGTTCAAGCGAATTCAGACCGAGGTCGGTTCTGATGTTGGTCTTTTCCGTGATTTCCTCCGGCTTTACGTCGGCATATTCACAGATTACTTTTCTCATTTTTTCAAGCATAGTATCACTCATATTAAAAATCTCCTTTGATATTATTAATGTTCATTTCATTTATTGCATTTTATAACAATCAGGAAATGCTGTCAAGCAGTTCACCGATTGTTATATCCGGGTTTTCAATGCCTGCGAGTACAACTTTAACGGCATTTGCGTGAAGTGCTTCAATATCGCCGGGCGTTGAAAGCTTGACACGATACATATAGTGCATATCAATGCCCATGGTTTTCGGATTGGGGGTACTGATAACGTAAAGCGGCGTAAAGTATCGGCCGAGGTTATAGGTCTTAAAATCAACATGATATTTAGAATCCGGAAGAACCGGAATGGGAATCCAGGAGAACATCATGCAGGCCGGGCCCTGAATCAGGTTGTAATCATAGATATCTCTTGACATATCTCTTGCTGTGATGTACGGATAGGCACTGTGCATAAACAGCTGCGTTCTTACGGAGGTGATCTCGTTTAAGGCCTGTTCAAACGTGTAGTCTTCGGGAATAATCGTTCTCAGCTGCAACGGCTGAGTCAGACAGCCGCTCATGTTCTTTTCCTTTTTCGAAGCACGCTTGCTGCAAAGAGACATCATGAAAACATCGGGCGTTCTGTAATTGATCTTTGAGCAGTGGGTGCGAAGTCCGAGCTGTAAAAGGCTTTCGGGGGCGATGCGTCTTGCCATGCAGAAATCAAGGATCTTCTTGGAGCTTTCGGGATCAATGTGCTTTTCAATAGTGTCGCACTTGTCGTAAATCGGATTGTAAGCGGCCGGCACACGAAGGTTCGGATTCTTCGCTTTTTTTCTTGCCTTTTCAAGGAAAGCCGGACCGTGAACCCCTGCGTAGAACGGTTCGCCGCCCTTGAGGAAGTATTTCTTATAAAAGTCCTCGTGCTTTTTCATCTTCTTTTCGTCGGCAAGACGGTCAAATTCTTCGTTGATATAATCCTCGTACTTGTCGAGCGGATCGGGTAACGGCTTATTCTCTTTCAGCGCAAAATAAATCCGGATCAGGTCGTAATACATAACCACAATGCCCATCGCATCAACATTAAGATGGCTGACGTTGAAATAAATACCGCTTCCGACGCCGTCGGTCTTGTAAAAGAAGACACGGAAGGTTTCGTCCTTGAGGAAATAGACGGGCTTTTGTGCGTCCTCAGAGAAAAAGGCATCCTGTTCTTCGAATGAGGAGAAGTGCATCACGGGGACCTTATAGGTAAGCTCGGGAAGAAAATACTGCTTCAGCTTTTTATCGACCGAGACAAAGCGGATCCGAAGGCTGTCATTTCGTTCCAGTTCGATATCGAACGCCTTCTGAAGAAGATCGAAGTCGAAATCCGCATCAACGGTAAACGAAGTCGGAATCTGCGTAAGCTGCTTGTGGAAGCTGTATTTCACCATCAGGTACATCGTCTCCTGAGAGGGAATAATGTCATACAGCTTATAGGGAATTTCCTTCTTTTTCATAAAGTAAGTCAACCTCTTTCGCTAAAAATTGACGCCGCAGCGTCGAATCTATACGTATCAATGATAACACAGTCGTTCACAAAATGTCAACAGTTTTCGTTGAAAATAAACAATAAAAAAGTTTAAAAATTGTTATTTCTTTGTGAAAAATGTAACAATTATAACATCACAACAAAAGTCGTCCATCCTAAGAAAAACAAAACAAAAACCGCCGAACCCAATCGGCGGAAAATTGTATCAGCGTGTTTGCACAAATCTCACACTTAAAGTGTCCGGGCAAGCTGCTTTATGTACGCTTTGAAATCGTCTCCAATCTCTTCGTGGCAAAGAGCCATTTCGCAGTTGGCTTTCATAATGCCGAGCTTGTTGCCCATATCGAATCGCGTACCGACAAAGTCAATAGCGTTGAGTCCGTATGTTTTGGCAAGTGTCACCATCGAATCGGTAAAATACACTTCCTTGCCGACGGGATTGACCGGCGTATCTTTGATGATATCGAAGATTTCCGGCGGCATGACCACTCTTCCGAGAATGGAATAGCAGGAAATGATCTGATCCTCGGTCGGCTTTTCGATAATGTCATGGCACTGCATTACATTGTTTTCAAGGGGCGTAACATCCAGCGAGCAATACTTGCTGACGTCCTTACGGGGAACCTCTTTGACGCCGACAACACCCTTGCCGTATTTTTCGTAAGCGTCAATCAGCTGACCGATGACCGGCTGTCCGCCCTGATTGACAATAACGTCGTCACCGTACAAAATCGCAAACGGCTCGTTGCCGACGAACCCCTTCGCACGGTAGATCGCATCGGCAAGACCCTTGGTTTCTTTCTGTCGGATGAAATAGATGTTGGCAAGATTGACGGGCTTCAACACGTCCTCATAAATCTTTTGCTTGGACGGATTGTTCCGAAGATTCGCCTCAAGCTCGAACGAATGGTCAAAATGATCCTCCATCGCACTCTTGCCTCGGTTGGTGATGATGAGAATTTCCTCAATGCCGGCGGCAACGGCTTCTTCAACAATGTATTGAATCGCCGGCTTATCGACAATATTGAGCATCTCCTTCGGGATCGACTTAGAGGCCGGAAGAACTCTCGTTCCGAGTCCTGCGGCGGGGATAATCGCTTTTTTGATTTTCATAAATAATCTCCTCACATTTCAGCATTTTTTGTTTTATTCTGCTTCAAAAGCAACCGTCTGTTTTCGTTATGCTCCGAACAAGCTGAGGATCAGGCTCGGTATGAGCCAGACAGCGGCAACGGCAATCATCGGCGCCCAGCGGCTCGTTGAACCGTATTTGGCAAGCAGGCTGAGCTGAAAGGCGTTGTCGACCGCGGCATCGATCTCGTTAAGTGAATTTTCCGTATAGCGGTAGTACAGTCTGTCGGCGATGATTCCGCTGATGATGGCGACTGCCAGGGCGATAAACCGCAAAAGTATGATCGCCGGCAGAAACTTCATCATCTGATTTGCCATGAACTGCTGCTGATCGACGGGTAAGGCAAGAAAATCACGGATCGTGTAATCCCCGATCACGGCCGAAAGTCCACTCATGGGAACATAGGAAACAAGGGTAAGAATGATATTGACCGTAGCCAGTATGATGCCGGGTTTATAAAGCTTGCGGAAGAAGAACCAGAACGGTGAAAGTAAAAACGCCGCCCAGTTGAACGTAAAGCTCTTTCCGTCACGAAGCTTGCGGAATTTTGTAACATACGTCCTGGCTCCGTATCCGATAAAGGAAATCACCTTGTCCAACGTGTGTCCGCAAAGGATCTCCTGCTTCTGGTCTTCGGTAATCCCGGGAGCAAGAAGCTTGACTCTTTCGTCAACGATCTTTGATAAGGGCGGAAGATCATCCGAATCCGAAAGACCGCCGAAGCCGGACTCAAGCCGCATTTTGCGGTCCTCTTCGTCCTCTCTTTCCAGTTGCTGTTGTTTTTCAACAATATTGAAGCCGAACATCGTAAACTTCAGCCCGCAATGGGAACAAACCGTCGTACCCTTCGGGTTTTCTTTTCCGCACCGCGGACAGATAATCGGCTCGTTCTTTTCGTCTGTTTCTTCCTTTTTCTTTTCTTCGACGGGCAGATTCGGATTTTTCCATACAAATCCGCTTTCGTGAAGATTTTTATTGACACAGCCGCCGTTCTTTTCATAGCACTGTCTGTGCTGGGGCGTTCCGCATTCGGGGCAGACAACAATATCGTCGCCGTCCTTAAAATTCTCACCGCAGCCCGGACATTTTATGTTTTCGTACTTCATGGTTTTTCCTTTCACAGATATCTATATAGTCATTGTACCTTATTTTGAAAAAATTTCAATCATATTATATGAATTTTTCGCCTTTTTTAAAAAATTTCCTGAAATTTTCAAAATTCTGTTGCGGCGAACCGATAAATGTGTATAATATAAAAGGTTAACTTTGTAAAATTCCGACTAAGGAGCCAACACAATGGAATGTTAATTGGTCTACATATTATTTTCCGTAAAATAACCGATGAAAGGAAAATCCGATGATACAGTTTGAAGAATTAAAGCTGAAACTTCAGGAAAGCGAAAAACCGCTCAATGAACTTGCCGACGCACTCGGTCTGAAAGAAATGTCCGACGAAGTCAGACAGCTGGAGGAAAAAACCGCAGACGAAAGCTTTTGGGGCGATCTGCAGAATTCACAAAAGGTGCTTCAGAGAATCGCACAGCTGAAAGGAAAAATCAAGGCCTACAACGATCTCAAATCGGCTTATGACGACGCCATGGTGATGATCGAGCTTGCCGACGAAGAGGAGGATCTCGACCTTCTTGAAGAGTGTACCAACAATGTACAGGCTGTTGAAGCCGAGCTTGAAAAGCAGACGCTCTCCACCCTGCTTTCCGGTGAGTACGACGCAAAGAATGCCATTCTCACCTTCCACGCAGGTGCCGGCGGAACGGAAGCGCAGGACTGGTGCCAGATGCTTTTCCG
>JALEYA010000061.1 GCA_022779945.1 Oscillospiraceae bacterium
AACCGGCTATCAGGTGGCACTTTATAAAGGCTCCAAGCTTATCAAATCCGTGATTACCTCCGGAACCAATTACACCTTTACTTCCCTCGCCTCCGGCACGACCTATAAGGTAATCGTCAAGGCATACAAAACCGTAAACGGTAAGAATTTCTGGTCCGCTTCCAAATCGCGCACTACCGCCACAAAGCCCGGTACACCCTCACTTACCGTAACCGCCGGCACAAAGAAAGCCTCTCTCAAATGGAACAAGCAGACCGGTGCCACCGGCTACGTTGTCTACATGGCAACGTCCAAAACCGGCAAGTACAGTAAAATCGCAACCCTCAAGGGCAACTCGGCGGTAAGCTACACCAAAACAGGCCTGACAAAGGGCAGAACCTATTACTTCAAGGTTGCCGCTTATAAGACCGTCGGAAGCTCGAATCTTTACGGCTCGTTCTCCGCAGTAAAAGCGGTCAAGGCAAAATAAAACAGCGATATGAAAAAAAGGACTGTCACCCGGCAAGGCGGCAGTCCTCATTTTTCTTATCTTTCAGCGGTTTGTGCGTCCCAAGAATCATTTGATGTCTAACTTGAGAAATCGTTTCGTGCTGATTTTGTACGAGAGTAACGTCAGTGCGGCGAACGACAGCGCACCTGAAATCAGACAGACCGCTTTCGGCGCAGCGTTCACAAAACCCGGTGTGTCAAGTACGTTTTTCACATACGGCACAGCATAGCAAAGGCAGACGTCCGCACCGACAAGCACGAACGAAACCACGCTTGCTGTGACAAAAGGAACGCCGACTTTTGAAATATCTTTATAATAGGAAGTGAAAAACACAAGGTTAAAAAGCCCGAACAGCAACAGCCCCTGACCGAGAAGAACAAGGTTTGCGTCCATGCCGGCGGCGTTGCCCTGCGGTGCGATTTTTGCGCTCAGAACCGTAAACGGCGCGGTGAGCAGAATACTGAACAGCTCGATGATGCAGGTGAATAAGATTCTCGACCGGACAAGGTCGGCTTTTTTGACAGGCAGTGACAGTGAAAAAACCGCGTCGTTGTTTTCCCGTGCGTTCAGGCAGGTGAAAAACAGCGAAAGCGTGACATAAAAGAACGCCACAAGATACGGATAGTTCGGAATCAGCACCATGGTTCCGAGAAGCAGCATAACCGGCACCGTCGGGTGCATCGTCAGCGTGAATTCCTTTTTCAAAAGCTTACCGAGCATTTGCGTCACCCTCCTTTTCCAGATGAACCATACAGCTTTCAAGGTCGGCTTTTTCGGCGGTAAGTCCGATAAGGCTTTCGTCCTCGGCTTTTATCAGTGCCCGCATGCCGCTTTTCGTCCGCGTTTCACCGATGAGCTTCGTTTTCAGTTCGGCCGGAAGGCTGTCTTTTTCGTATTCGACAAGCCGATACTTCCCGACAAAATCGGTGATTGTGCTTTCGGCGGCAATTTTGCCGTTTCGAATGTAAAGGATGTTGTCGGCACAAAAGTCAAGGTCGCTTGTAATATGCGTTGAAAAAAGGATCGTCTTGCCCTCATCCTTCAGCGTCAGAAAAATTTCAAGCAGTTCGTCTCTCGAAACCGGGTCAAGTCCGCTTGTCGGCTCGTCAAGAATCAACAGCTGCGCCTTGTGCGAAAGGGCAAGCGCCAAAGAAAACTTGACCTTCATTCCGGCGGAAAGTGCAGACGGTGTTTTGTTCTCATCGAGCGAAAACAGCTTCATATATTTCCGATAGGCTTCGTTATCCCACTCGCCGTAAAACTCTTTCGTCACCGAAGCAATTGTCCGAAGCTTCTTTTTCGGGTAAAAATTCACCGCCCCCGAGACATAGCCGATTTTCTGCTTGATTTCGGCTTCACTGTCCGAAAAGCTTTTTCCGAATACGGTGATTTCGCCCGATGACGCCGCAATCAGATTCAGAATGCACCCGAGCGTCGTGGACTTTCCGGCTCCGTTGCGGCCGATAAAGCCCGTGATCTTCCCTTCTTCAAGGGAAAACGAAACGTCGGAAAGCGAAAACCCGGGATAGGTTTTATTCAGCTTCCTGACCTCGAGAATGCTCATTGTTCTTCCTCTCCTTTTTCGCCGCCGAAAATTTTCTCGGCAAGTGCCAGAATCGAGTCCTTCGGCGGAATGGCGATTCCCTGTTTTTTGTCGCCTAAAATCAGCAAGGTGTCCCCCGGCTTGATGTCAAACATATCTCTCGCTTCTTTCGGGATCACGATCTGTCCCTTTTCGCCTACCTTTACCATTCCTGCGTATTTATCTTTCGGAAAAGTCATAATACCGTCTCCTTTCGGTATGAAAAGTATGATTTGTGTTACTAATTATACTCTTTTCAACAAGATTGTCAATATCGGAAACAAAAAACGCAGCCGAAGCCGCGTCTTTCTTTCTATTCTCTGCTTGAATTATCTGTATGTCTTTACTGCCATCTGTAAATCACTATCGTTTATCAGGCAAAAACGATCCAAGTGCAAAAAACAGCCACCCCCTGAAGGGCGGCTGCAACGATGCAATTACTCAGTGGGAGCTGTGTCTCCGGTCTTGTTGAACAGATCATCAAAGAACTTTCTGATCAGACCGATAATCTCACTAGCTTTGCCTTCTTTCAGATAAGCAAGAATGTTTTGAACAAGTTCAAGAATGTTTGACATTTCGTTTCTCTCCTTATATAAGTGTCAGTCTTTCGACTGCATCAAAATATTAACATACTGTGAACAAAAAAGTCAACCATTTTGTTAAAAATTTTTGAAAATTTTTAAATTTAATAACAGCCTATCCGATACAGCATGTAAAAAAATACCTAAAAAAAATCGCCTTAATACGACTAAAACTGAGCAAACTACTAAAGATTTATTTTTGAAGATAAATAACTTGAATTTTCATCTTAATATGAATATCATATTAAGTAATGTTTTATAATGGGGTGATTTTTGAAAATGAAAAAAGTTCGTTTTACCGAAACGGTTCTTCGTGACGCCAATCAGTCGCTGATGGCAACCAGAATGAAGTTCGATCAGTTCGAAGAAATACTTCCCGTTCTGAATCGTGCCGGCTATTATTCGCTGGAATGCTGGGGCGGCGCAACGTTTGATTCGTGCTTACGCTATCTTGACGAGGATCCGTGGGAAAGACTTCGTAAAATAAAAGAAAAGTGCCCGGACACGAAGCTTCAGATGCTCCTGAGAGGTCAGAATCTTCTGGGATACAAGCACTATCCCGACGATGTTGTCCGACTATTCGTCAGAAAGTCCGTCGAAAACGGAATCGACATTATCCGTATTTTTGACGCCCTCAACGACCTGAGAAATATTGAAGTTGCCGTTGACGAAACGCTCCGATGCGGCGCACATCCGTCCGGCACGATCTGCTATACCCTGAGCCCCATTCACACGCTCGAAAGCTTTGTCAAGCAGGCAAAGATGATGGAAAAAATGGGCGTTCAGTCCATCTGCATCAAGGACATGGCCGGTATTCTTTCCCCGGCGGACGCTTTTGCGCTTGTCAAAGGGATCAAGGAAAGCGTCAACCTGCCACTGATCGTTCATACGCATTCGACAACCGGTCTCGGCGCGCTTACGCTTCTGAAAGCCGTTGAAGCCGGCGCAGATGTGATCGACACCGCGATTTCCTGCTTCTCGGGCGGCACCTCACAGCCGCCAACGGAAGCACTTTCCTACGCCCTTTCTCAGATGGGCTATGACACGGGACTTGACACAAAGAAGCTCAAGAAAATCAACGATTTCTTCAAGCCTGTCCGTCAGCAAGCCCTTGACAGCGGCATCTTAAATCCCGTTGTTCTTGCCACCGACACCGACGCACTCGCTTATCAGGTGCCCGGCGGTATGCTTTCGAACCTTGTCGCTCAGCTGACCGCCGCAGGAAAGCTTGACAAGTTTGAGGAAGTGCTCTCGGAAGTACCGAAGGTCAGAAAAGACCTCGGCTATCCGCCGCTTGTCACTCCTTTGAGCCAGATGGTCGGCGTTCAGGCAACGTCAAATGTCCTCAACGGTGAACGGTACAAGAGTATCTCCAAGGAAATCCAGAACTATATCGGCGGCTTTTACGGAAAGGCGCCCGGCGAAATCGACAAGGCACTTTCCGACCGTGTTCTTAACGGAAAAGAGCCTGTCACCTGCCGCTTTGCAGACACACTTGAGCCGTATTTTGAAAAGGCCAAGGAAGAAATCGGCGCTCTTGCCAAGTCGGACGAAGATGTCCTTTCCTATATTGCTTTCCCCGTTCAGGCGGAAAAATTCTTAAAGGAAAGAGCCGAAAAAGAAAAGCACACCTACCAATATACCATTAAACAGATTTAAAAGGAGTTGAAACCGATATGCTGTTTACAAGCGAGTATTCTTTGAAAATGGGAATCGGCGAAGCTCTTCTAACGGCGGTCATCGGAATTTCGACCGTACTGATGATTCTTGCGATCATCGCCGTGCTGATTATGCTTGTCTCTAAGGTCATCCGGGCGATTGAAGCCAAAACCGCAAAGACCGACTCTCCCGTAACGGCCGCGGCCGGATCTGCACCGCCTGCCGCCGTTCCGCTTCCCGATACCGAATCGCAGGGCGAGCTGATTCTGGAAAACGTGGACGAGCCGACAGCCGCCGTTATCATGGCGATTGTCAGCAACAAAAGCGGAATCCCGCTCAACCGACTTTGCTTCAAGTCAATCAAGCTACTGGAGGACGATAAAAAATGAAATATGTAGTATCTTTAAACGGTAAAAACTACGAGGTCGAAGTCACCGAAAGCGACGCCGTTTTAACCAAAGTAACCGATGCCCCCGCTCCGGCTCCGGCCGCGGCTGCTGTTGTTCCGTCGGCTCCGGCGGCCGCCGCTCCGGCTTCTCAGGCTCCCGTTTCGGGCGGCACAAACATTATTTCCCCGATGCCCGGAACCATTCTTTCCGTCAATGTCACCGTCGGACAGGCTGTCAAGGCCGGCGACGTGCTGATGGTGCTCGAGGCGATGAAAATGGAAAACGACATTGTGGCTTCCGCTGACGGAACAGTAAAACAGCTTTTGGTTTCCAAGGGCTCAACCGTAAACACAGACGACGTTCTTGCGGTCATTTAAGCGCAGAAAAGAAAGGAGATTTTCCAAATGGAAATGATTAAAAATGTCCTTGTCGGTCTGTGGGAGGCTTCGGGAATCAACGCCCTTTTTGCCGGCGGTGTTTTCCACTGGCAAAACCTTGTGATGCTTCTTGTTGCCTGCGTTCTTTTGTATTTTGCCATCGCCAAGAAGTGCGAGCCGCTTCTGCTCGTTCCGATCGCGTTCGGTATTCTTCTTGCCAACCTCCCCGGTGCCGGTCTTATGGACGATCCGACCGGACTTATGGACACATCCAATGTAGTTGCCGGTGCACACTGGTATGAAACAGGCGTCTTGCGATTGATATACGCCGGCGTCAAGAGCAGTGTATTCCCATGCCTGATTTTCCTGGGCGTCGGCGCCATGACCGACTTCGGTCCGCTTTTGTCCAACCCCGTCAGCCTGCTTCTCGGTGCGGCGGCTCAGCTTGGTATCTATATTGCTTTCATTATTGCGATCCTTCTGGGCTTTACACCGCAGGAGGCCGCTTCTATCGCCATCATCGGCGGTGCGGACGGTCCGACGGCGATCTTTGTTGCCAGTAAATTGGCGGCGGAGCTTTTAGGCCCGATCGCGATTGCCGCCTATTCGTATATGGCGCTCATTCCGTTTATTCAGCCGCCGATTATGAAGCTTCTGACGACCGAAAAGGAAAGAAAGGTCGAAATGAAACAGCTTCGCAAGGTCAGCAAGATTGAAAAAATCGTGTTCCCCGTTGTGGTTCTTTTAATCTGCGCCTTTATGCTTCCGTCCGTCGCTCCCCTTCTCGGCATGCTGATGCTCGGCAACCTCTTCCGTGAATGCGGCGTTGTCGAGAGACTCAGCGACACGGCACAGAATGCTTTGATGAACATTGTAACGATCATGCTCGGACTTACCGTCGGTGCAACCGCCAACGGCCAGAGCTTTTTGCAGATCAAGACGCTGATGATCGTCGGTCTCGGACTTCTTGCGTTCTGCTTCTCGACAGCGGGCGGTGTTCTTCTCGGCAAGCTTTTATATGTCATCACCAAGGGTAAGGTCAACCCCCTGATCGGTGCAGCCGGCGTTTCCGCAGTACCGATGGCGGCGAGAGTCGCACAAAGCGAGGGCAGAAAGTACAACCCGACCAACTTCCTTCTCATGCACGCCATGGGACCGAACGTTGCCGGTGTTATCGGCTCGGCCGTTGCGGCGGGCTTCCTGCTTGCGATGTTCGCGAAATAAAGGTAATCTCGAAAAACAGATCTACAGGTCAGCCTGACAGACATCGGATTCCGATTGTTACAAAAATAATATATAAATATTAAAATTTATGTTTTCTAAAATAGCATTGCTTTTTTAACTTTCATTTAAGGTAACCCCCTTATACTCTTACTCGTGCGATGGGGATTGTGGCGTGTTTTTTTCCGATTTTTCACGCCGCTCCCTCTTCCCCATTGCACTCCCCTCTCCTTTCAAATTTAATGCAAGGCAGTCGTAGGTTTACGGCTGTCTTTGTCATTTTTCTCAGAAATATTATCGATCTGTTCATTTTGGATTGACTTTATCGAAACAACGTGCTAAAATGTAAAAAAATGTCAAGAAAGAGTGAAAAAAATGAATTGTCCGAATTGTCAAACTCCATTACCGCCCGACGTTGCGTTCTGTCCGGAGTGCGGTTATCAGCTTGTACAGGAACAGCCGGAACCGACAGAAAGTGAACCCACTTATGTTCCGGAACAGCCGACCACTCCGCCGCAGCCCACCCCCGCCGCACCGAAAAAGGATTCTTCCAAGGTTCTGATTGCGATAATTGCCGTTTTGGTGGTGGTTATCATTGTGGGCGCCGCGATGCTCTTTATGAACAAAGACAAAGGCGGCGACACCCAGCCGGCAACAGAGCCCGCAACAACGCTGTCTTCCTTCGGGGACAATACGGCTGCCGCCAATGCCGACGTTACATCGGCGGAAAACAATACCGCTTCGGCGGATAACGGCCCGACGAATGTCACCATGCCGGACAAGTTATATACAACCGAGATTTATTATGTCATTGAGCCCACGGGCGTTTTGCTCAAGAGCGGTCCGGACGACTCGACAAACACCCTTCTCAAGATCAATTACGACAGCACGATCGAAATCCGCGGCGGTAAAGACAGCGATGACAGCTGGGTTTATATCTACTACCGGGAAGCCGACGCTTACGGCTGGGTAACCGCCAACCAGATTTCCAAGACCAAGCCGTCAACCGCAAAGCCGGCCGATATTCAGGCTCCTGTCAAAAATTATACCGTCATCTATTATAAACCGAGCTACGGAGCTTATGTTGACGTGGGCCGCAGTGACAAGCATCTGAATTTAAGAGCCGAGCCCAGCACTGCCCCGGACGTTGAGGTCCGTAGATTAATGAATCATGGAGCTTATATCACTGTTTGCGGCTATCTTGCAAGTGATCCGAGCTGGCTTTATATCGAATATAACAACATCTTCGGCTTTGCTTACAGCGGTTATATTTCCCCTTACAAACCGTCAAGCTCCTCTTACGATGCCGGCGCAATTACCACTTATAACATCGCCCAGGAGGCATGGGTCAGACCCAGCGACGGTCTTATTTTAAGATCCGGCCCCGGCAAGGGATATTCCAAAATCCTCACCATGCCGCAGGGTTCCTACGTTGAAGTTGTCGGAAAAATGAACGGAAGCAGTTGGGTTTATCTTCGCTATTACCGGAACGGAAAAACCTATACCGGCTACTCCGACGGATCCTACCTCAATTACTAAAAGCAACCTGTGAAATCCTTTAGAATGCGTCGTTTCACCGCGGCGCATTTTTTGTTAACAATATGAAATAAGTTTATTTAATTTTTAAGTTTTGCTTCTATGATATTACCATCGGATTCAATCAGAATGATTATTGGCAGGTGATGGTTTTGCCTTATACGGTGGGGACGGACGAGCTTCGCTTTTACGGGAGCCGCCTTTCCGCTTTTCAGATTATCATAGACGAGATCATCGAAGCTGCCGAAGCCTCGGGGTATGTCGAGCACACAAAAGCCCGCATAAAAAGCCTTGATTCCGTCAAGGCTAAGCTCAGCAAAAAAGGGCTTGAATTTTCCAAAGAAAACGCTTTTCAGTATCTTTATGACCTTGCGGGGGTTCGGCTTATCTGCAAATATGCCGACGAAGTCGAAAAGCTTTTTCTTTGTTATAAGAACAATCCCGACTTTGAAGTTATCCGAACCAAAGACTACATAACCAACCCCAAGCCCAACGGTTACCGCAGTTTTCACACCGTTGTCAGAAAAGTCGTTGCAACGCCGTCGGGCAGGCAACCGGTTTACGCAGAAATCCAGATACGCACAATATCCATGGACAGTTGGGCAAGCCTTGAGCATCAGCTGAAATACAAAAAGCACATCAAGGACGAAACGATGATCGTTTCGGAGCTGAAAAAATGCGCCGACGAAATGTATTCAAGCGAAATCTCGCTTATGACGCTCAGGGATCTCATCAACGAAAGCTAAAAGAAAATAACGGAGGAATACTTATGAGACTTTTACTGGCCGAAGACGAAAAAGATCTGTCAAAAGCACTTTGCGCGGTACTCAAGCATAACAACTATTCCGTTGATCCCGTCTATAACGGCAACGATGCGCTCGACTACGGTCTTTGCGAAAACTACGACGGCATTATCCTTGACCTGATGATGCCCGGAAAAAACGGTCTTGAGGTGCTCGAACAGCTTCGCGAAAAAGGCATTTCCACCCCCGTCCTGATCCTCACGGCAAAAGCCGAGGTCGAAGACAGAATTGTCGGACTGGACAAGGGAGCCGATGACTACCTGACAAAGCCGTTCGCCATGGGCGAGCTTCTGGCAAGAATCCGGGCGATGACAAGAAGAAAGTCCGAATTTTCTCCGAATCTTCTTCAGCTGGGAAATCTTTCGCTCAACCGTGAAACCTTTGAGCTTTCGACCGAGCACGGCTCCTTCCGTCTGGGTAACAAGGAATTTCAGATGATCGAAATGCTCATGAACAACCCCAACCGCCTTATTTCAACCGAACAATTCATGGAACGCATCTGGGGCTATGACACCGAAGCGGAAATCAACGTTGTCTGGGTATATATTTCTTATCTTCGCAAAAAGCTGTCCTCTCTTAACGCAAACCTTGAAATCAAGGCAACAAGAGGCGTCGGATATACGCTGGAGGAAAAACAATGCTGAAAAAGCTTCAGCGCAAATTCATTTCCATTGCGCTTTTAGCCCTCGTTATCATCGTCTGGGTTCAGATGTTCGCCGTCAACGCCATGAATGTGTATCAAAGAGATTCGGAAGTGCGGAATATTCTTTATGTGATTGCCGAAAACGGCGGCGTATTTCCCAACAGCTATCATGACAGCGGGACAGACTATGTTGATTCGATTTTAAATCCGTTCAAAAAGGTTCAGATCACGATCGAAACCCCTTATTCGACCAGATACTTTGTCGTCAAGCTCAATCATAATACCGTAACCGATATTTCGACCGAAAATATCGCCGCCGTTTCCGACCGCGATGCCTTTGAATATGCCTCTCAGGTCTTTAAAAAAGGACCGGGCTTCGGCTTTCTTGACGATTACCGGTATTATTACGCAACCGATAACAACTCGGGGAACTCCATCATCGTTTTTATTGATTTCAGCCGTGAACTTGAAGCAACCTTCAAGCTGTTTTCGCTTTCTCTTCTTGTAGGGATTATCTGTATATTGGTTTTGCTTTACCCGGTTTATAAGCTTTCGAAAAATGCGATCCGTCCGATTGAAAAAAGCATCGAAAAACAAAAGCAATTCATCACAGACGCAGGACACGAGCTGAAAACCCCTATCGCCATCATCAATGCCGACGCAGAGGTGCTTGAAATGTGCGAAGGCGAAAACGAATGGATCACCAGCATCAAAAATCAGACCGAGCGCCTTGACGGTCTTGTTAAAAATCTTGTTACGCTTTCCAAGCTTGACGAAGAGAAGCTGAAAAACAAGGACACCACGTTTTGCATCAGCGACGCCGTCACCGAAACGGTGCAGAACTTCGAAACACTTGCCGCGAAAAACGAAGTTTCGCTTGAATATAACATAACGCCCAACATCATGTACACCGGAAACGAGGACGAAATCAAACAGCTTACCTCGATTCTTTGCGATAACGCCGTCAAATACTGCAAAAAAGGCGGAACGATTAAAATTGCCGTTTATAAAAGCGGAAAGAACACGGTTTTCTCGGTTTTCAACGACTGCGAATACATCGATAAAAGTAAACTCGATATGCTGTTTGACCGTTTTTACCGTGCGGACTCTTCAAGAGCAAGAGAAACGGGCGGCTACGGAATCGGTCTTTCGATCGCCCAGGTGATCGTTCAGCGGCACAAAGGAAAAATCACCGCAACCAGCGATGATTCAAAATCCATTCTCTTTAAGGTCGTTCTTTAACGATTGCGCTTCAAAGGGAGGCAGATATGTCAAAATACAAGGCAGTTTTCAAACGATACGAAAAAAAGTACATTGTCACGTCTTCTCAGAAAGAAAAGCTTGTCGAAACCATGCTCGACTATATGACGCCGGACGAATACGGTCAGAGTACGATATGCAACATCTATTTTGACACACCCGATTTCCGGATCATACGTTCATCCATCGAAAAGCCGCTTTTCAAAGAGAAGCTTCGGCTGCGGTCGTACGGTGTACCCGAACGCGACAGCAATGTTTTCGTTGAGCTGAAGAAAAAATATAAAGGCGTTGTTTATAAAAGACGCATTCATATGAGCTACGTTGACTCGTTGGAATATCTCCTAAAAGGGGTGTGCCCCGAAAAAGCCAATCCGCAGGTGCTCAACGAAATCAACTATTTTCTTTCGGTTTATCCGGGGATCCGCCCCGCCGTTTCGCTGTTTTACGACCGAACCGCCTATTACGGAAAAACCGACCGTGAGCTTAGGATCACCTTCGACAGCAATATCCGGTTCCGCAACAAGAATCTTGACCTTTCCAAAGGCAGCGACGGTTCTTCGCTTTTAGACGAAGAGAAAAGCATCATGGAAATCAAATGTATCGGCTCCATGCCGTTGTGGCTGTCGGCAGAGCTTGACCGGATGGAAATTTTTCCGACTTCCTTTTCCAAATACGGAAGTGCTTACCGGATCATGATGTCAGAGCCGGATGACAAACCGTCGGAAGAAACAAAAGAAGTGGCAATAAAAGAAGTCGTAAATATATAAAATTTTTCGGAGGAATAAAATGAACAGTATCTTTCAATCCATTCTTTCAGCAACCATGACCCCGTTTGCCTTTATCGTGTGCATGATCACCTCGCTCGTGCTCGGGCTTGTCATCGCCCTGACCTACATTTACACCACGAAAAGACATTCCTCGGGCTTTGTGGTCACCCTCGCTCTGATCCCCGCCGTTGTTCAGATCATCATTCTTCTTGTCAACGGCAATCTCGGTGCCGGTGTAGCCGTTGCCGGAACGTTCAGCCTCGTCCGGTTCAGAAGTATTCCCGGCACGGCCAAGGAAATCGGTGCGATCTTTATTGCCCTTGCGACCGGTCTTGCAACCGGAATGGGCTACATAGGCTTTGCCGTCATTTTCACGGCGATCATGATCGGTATGCTCTTTCTTTACACAAAGCTCGGCTTCGGCGCAACGAGAGCCAAAAACAGCCGTTCGCTTACCGTTGTGATTCCCGAATCGCTTAACTACACCGAAGCACTTACTCCGATCATGAAAAAATATACAAGCGAACATGACCTTGTAACCGTCAAAACTACGAACATGGGCAGCCTTTTCAAGCTTACCTACGAAGTCAAGCTCAAAGACCCGAAGAAAGAAAAAGCCTTCATCGATGAGCTTCGCTGCCGTAACGGAAATCTTGAAATCATCTGCGGACAGGGTTCTCAGGGTCAGGAAATCCTGTAACGGTTTTTTAACCGAAACATAAGAGGTGATATATATGAAATCCGCAAAATCACTTTTATCCGTTCTGTTATCTTTAAGCCTGATACTGCCCGCTGTCGGCTGTGCAAACCCGAAGGAAACAACGGCTGCGCTTGAAACCGCAGTGCCGATCGAATCCGAAAATGAATCCGGGACAGCCCCTTCGACAACCAAAACGCAGACACAGCAGGAAGCATTTGACACCTATGTCATTTTAAACGATGCGGATACCACGATCGACGGTGACGGCGTTACCTTCGAAAACAACGTTCTCACCGTAACCCGACCGGGAAGCTATTCGATAAAAGGCACGCTTTCCGACGGTCATATCCTGATCAATTCTCCCGACTCCGACAAAAAAGTCAAGCTTTACCTGGATTCGGTCAACATTCATTCCAACGATACCGCACCCATTTATATTGAAGAATCGGGAAAAGAAACCATCCTCGTCCTCCCCGACGGCAGTAACAGCACCCTTTCCGACAACGGCGACCGGACCGTTCCCGAGGGGGAAGACGTCGAATATGCCACGGCGGTCATTTACAGCAAGGACGACCTGCAGATCGAGGGCAGCGGTGCTCTTACGATCGAAGCGAACTTCAACAAGGGTATTTACAGCAAGGACGACCTGCAGATCCGCGGCGGTGTTCTTACCGTCAACAGCAAGGACGACGCCATCCGGGGCAAGGACAGCGTTGAAATCACGGGCGGCTCTTTCAATCTCACAAGCGGCGGCGACGCCATCCGTACAAGCAACGAGACCGAAAGCGACAAGGGAAATATTCTCATCAGCGACGGTACGTTCAACATCACAAGTGAGCTTGACGGCATTCAGGCGGTTTCGGATCTTACGATTTCCGGCGGTGAATTTACCGTCACGACCGCCGGCGGAAGCGGCGAAATCAACAACAACGAACAAGATAGGGGCTTCGGCTCTTTCAAAGGCATCCGACCGCCGGACAGCAGTACCGAGGAAGCGCAAAGCGAAGACACCGTCTCGTCAAAAGCGATCAAAGGAAAAAGCATCAACATCAAAGGCGGTACGTTCGACATCAACAGTCTTGACGACGCTTTGCATTCAAATTCTTCTTTGAAGATCGCCGCCGGCACACTGAACATCAAAAGCGAAGACGACGGCATCCATGCCGAAACCGCACTTGAAATAGCGGGCGGAGCCGTCCGTATTCTTCAAAGCTACGAGGGTCTTGAGGGCGAAACCATCAAGATTTCCGACGGCATGGTTTCTGTCGTTGCCTCCGACGACGGAATGAACGCAGCCTCCGCCTCCGAGCAAAGCGAAAACCCCGCCGCCCCGTGGGGAAGCGGCGAAAAGCCTACCGCACCGCAGGAGGAAAGCCCCTCCGCACCGTCCGAAGAAAGCGGGGCGCAGGGCGCTTCCGATTCCGTCTCACAACCGGAGAAGAGCCGTCCGTACAAGAACGGCGGCATGGGCGGTAAAGGCGGCATGGACAGCTACAACAGCGCAGCTGTCATCGAAATCAGCGGCGGAAAAATCACCGTCAACGCCAACGGCGACGGAATCGATTCCAACGGCGACATTAAGATGAGCGGCGGAACGGTGACCGTTTTCGGTCCCGAATCGAGCGGAAACGGCGCTCTGGACTATGCCGGCTCGTGCGTTGTGACCGGCGGAACCCTTTTAGCCGCCGGAAGCAGCGGAATGAGCCAGGGTGTTTCAAGCGGTTCTGTACCGTGTGTCAACATCAGCTGTGATGTGGCGGCCGACACCGTATTGGCTCTTCTGAACGAAAAAGACGAACCGGTTGTTTGTTTCGCTTCGCCCAAAAAGTTTACAAGCATTGTTTTCGCAAGCGACGCACTTTCAAAAGGCGAAAAGCTCAGTGCCTATACGGGCGGCAGCAGCAGCGGAACAAACGAAAACGGCATCTATGTCGGCGGAAGTTACACGAAAGGGACACTTTTGGGACAGTACAACGCCGGCTGAAAAAAGGCAGCCTCTAAAAACTCCAGGTATTTGGCATAGTGCACAAATGATGTCGGATTGAAGCAGACGAAAG
>JALEYA010000063.1 GCA_022779945.1 Oscillospiraceae bacterium
ATTGGTTTCGCCTTGCGACCGTCAAACAGTTTCCGGAGAATCGCCGCCTAAAAGTGCGATGATTTTCTCCACGCACTGTTCGGCGTTCAGTCCCGTACAATCCACGGTAAAATCGGCATATTTTTCATAAAGAGGCTTTCTGTCTTCAAATATTTCTTCAAGCGTCACACCGGACTTAACAGCAACACCTCTTGAATGGATATCGCTGATTCTCTTTTTGATTTCGTCAACGGGCAACTTCAGATAAACGACCGTTCCGTCACGTTTCAGATTCTCCATGGCATCCCTGCCGAAGACCGCACTGCCGCCGGTCGCAACCACACAGCAGTCAAAGCTGCACGAGGCGATCACCTCGTTTTCCGTTTCAAGAAAACGGTCGGTGCCTTCTTCTTCGATGATCTCGCAAAGGCTCTTACCCTGTTTTTGCTGAATCACAAGGTCGGTGTCCACAAACGCGCGTAAAGTGGACTTGGCAAGCAGAACGCCGACGGTGCTTTTTCCGGCTCCGGGCATTCCGATTAATATAATATTTTTCACGGTGTCACTTCCTGTTTAATATTTGGAGTTATCATAGCACACAACGGGAATTATAGCAAGAGAAAAGCTGTTAGTGGATTTCTGAAATCGTTCGAAATACAAAAAAGAGATTGCTTTTTACACAATCTCTTTCGATGTTACATCTACTCTTATCGAGCTAATAATGGTATAAAATTCAAACTGCTGGAGCCCAAGCTAACTGGGCTCCTTTCTTTTTGACAATATCCCAATTGTTGGTGTGGTTATTAAATAAGAATAGCTTTTAGCGAGAAGCTTCATAATGCGATGCAGGATGACATGTTAATTTTGGAATTGTTTTTTTGCAAATTACGCAATAATAATCTTTCATAATTAAACCACAAGTATATTTTCCGCAAATGGGACATTTGTCCGGATCTCTAATTTCTGTTTCTGCTGAATTGTCATAAGAAGTTGTCACCTGATAAACAGTTGTCTTTTCTGTTTCTTTCTTTGTAGTGGATTCTTGCCTTTTAGTTGTTGTTTCTGGTTTCTTTGTAGTTGTTGCTTCTGGCTTTTTAGTAGTAAGATAGCTGCTTGAAATATAAGCAACAGTTCCATTATAAGAAACTCTGCTCCAACCATTGCTACCAATTGCAGTTCTGGTAATGCTGCTACCCTTTTTCAGCAAGCCTACTTTTGCATAAGAAGTATTTGCACCCTTTCTTACGTTTACGTTAGCCGTTGCATATACTGTTTGATTGACATAGTTATAATATGTCTTTGTTTTTGTAATAAGTTGAGACGGATAGCTGCACGTTCCGACTACGGTCTTTTTGCCTGCTGTTGTGACGGCTCTGACTTTACCATAGTAAGTCTTGCCGTTTTTCATGCCTTTTATTGTATAGCTTGTTTTGTCGCCGCCTTTGACGGTGACTTTTTTCAGGTCATTTTTAAAACTCGAACTTGTAGAGAGGAACAATTCATAGCCTGTTGCTCCGGATACTTTGTTCCATGTAACAGAAGCCTGCGTGTTGGAACTGAATTTAATTTTCAGCGAGCCGACTCTTTCGGGTTTCGGCGTTACCGCAACCGTATTGCTGTAAGGGCTTTTCGTTTTACCGCTTACGGCAACCAATTTAAAATAATACTTGGTACCGGCGGTCAGCTTGCTTACCGTATAGGAAGTGGCTTTTGTTGTAACAACGCCCTGCCAATTTTTGTTGTTTGTGCTTTTGTAAAGCTTATAGGAATCGGCATTTTTGGTGGTCGTCCAACTAAGCTTGACAGAAGTTGCTTTGACTGTTCCGGCTTTCAAAGTGGGTGACTTCTTAATGGAAATAGAAGAAGTTGAAGCCGCCGAAGCCGTCAAGCCGTCGTTTTTGATGATCGTTACAACGGAAAAGGTCAGAATGACCGCCAGTACAAGGGCAATTACTTTTTTCATGCTTTTTTCCATGTTTTGTTCCTCCTTGGATTTTAAGGAACCTCTGAATAAATCACAGCATATGCTTTGATGTACAGCTTACTTGCAGATTTAATCAGAGCTTCCTTAAAAAGTGCATCTTGAGATATGTATAATTCAGCACATCTGCTATATTCTTTCAAGATAAATTTAATAAAATTACAAAACAAAC
>JALEYA010000067.1 GCA_022779945.1 Oscillospiraceae bacterium
AACTTTGCCCGGGCATATTCTTCCCGGGGAAACGCAGAAATGCGGTTGGTCAGGCCCGGGCTTGATTTCCGACAACGCAACACCGGAGGCAGGCCATTACCGCATTACGTTCTCTTATCGAAACACATTCAGCGGAGAACAAAAGACCGCTTATTCCGTTTGTGAATTCACGGTTGTTGAAGCGTAAACCGAAAACCGCAAAAAGTCGCAGCTTGTATCGGACGGGCTGTGGCTTTTTACAATAACAAAATCACCCGGCCGCTGTTGCAGTCGGGTGACGTTTTTTCTATCCGTTGACCGTTGCGTATTATTAAATCTCTTCCAGGTACGGACCAAAGATCCAACCGAGAATCGTTTCTCCGGTTGCTTCGTCGTAATAGCTGACATAGAGATAGGAATTATCGTCGGGATCGTAGTCCGCCTGAACCTCAAATACCGTACCCTCCGGCAGCGTTGCAAGCAGTTCACTGTTCTTCGACGCCTCACTTCTCAAATTCAGTCCGTCATGGTAGGGCGTCGTGTTCCGGATCCGACAAGTTGTACCGGTAACAAACGACTTATAATCGTCTGTCTGGATCGGTTCTTCAAAGGCCGTCGTCTCTTCATAATAGTCGGTCGTATACCCGGACGTAGGCTGCTGTGTTTCAATATCATAGCTGTAGGGCGGCATGGTCGTAGTAACTCTTTTGGTGGACGTTTCTTTTTTCGGCTCTCTCCAGCCCTTCATTCTTTCATAGTCGGCAATCGTTTCCAGATTTTCCGCTTCAATATCGTTAAAGCGAGCTCTTACAACCTCCATGGAAGTGTCGGTTCCGTAGTACCACGACTTGGAAGCAAAATAGCTTTTATACGGTTCCTGTGTGAAGATCTTTCCGTGACGGGCATACATTTCGTTCGTGATATAGCGTATTTCCGCTCTTGAATAATTTGACAAAATATCATAGGTCAGATAGGCCGTATCGCTCGGGAAAATATAGCTGTCGTCCATCTGTGAATTCGACTGCACACCCGCCGGCGGATAGTAAGCGGGCGGCGCCGGGGGATTATACGCTGTGGTACGGGTCGTATTTCCCTTATAGGAATACTCGCTGTTATCCTCATCCTTCCGGGTAACCGGTTCACCGGTGATGCTGATTTTGTCGCCTTCCTCGTCATCATCTGACTTGTCTTTGGCGTTTTCTTCGGAAAGAGCCGTTGTTTCCTGTGATTGTTGACTCCCGTTTCCACTGACAGCCGACTTTTTGACGCCGGACGCTGTGACGAGAATTACCGTTAAGCAAACGATGAAAACGACAGCGACACTTGAAATTGCGCCGATAATTACTTTGTTTTTTGGCAGATCATTCATTTATTTGCCCTCCGTTTTTTGTTTTTTACGTTATCTTTCCTCTCTGAAATAGGCCAGACCGAGGCTTTGCGGCGGCTGGTTTTCTTTCTTGTTTCGTATGCTCGTGAAAATAAGAACAACGATCGTTACCACATACGGCAACATTTTGAAAATTTCCTTTCCGGCAAAGCTGACCCCGGTGATGTAGCTGCTGGCAATATACAACGCACCGAAAACGATAGAGCCGAAGATCGCAACGTTCGGCTTCCATACCGTGAAGATAACAAGAGCAATGGCAAGCCAGCCGATGGCGTCAATGCAGTATTCCCAGTTGCCGTTCAGGTAATCCATGACGAACGAAAGTCCGCCGAGGCCTGCGATTGCGCAGCCGATGCAGGTTGACGCATAACGGTAACGGGAAACGTTGATTCCTGCCGCGTCAGCCGTTGCGGGGTTTTCGCCGACAGCTCTGAGATTAAGTCCGACCCGTGTTTTGGAAAGAACGTAGGACGTGACAAGGGCGATGACGATAGCAAGATAGATCAGAATACCGTGGGAAAAAAACAGTTTTCCGAACCAGCCGAGGTTGTCCGCAAAGGGAAGAGAAAGCGTGAAATAACGGCTTCCCTTGCTGTAAATTGCGCCCGTTTCGGCAATCATATAATCGGACAAGCCGACACCGAACGTTGTCAGCGCAAGACCGGTAACGTTCTGGTTTGCACGAAGTGTAACGGTAAGAAAGCTGAAAATCAAGCCCATCAAAGCACCGCCCAGGAGCGTGGCAAGAACCGGAAGAAGAATCGCAAGAAAAGCGTTTGCGTTTGTCTTGGCGTGGCTTAAATAGATATATTCCATAAAACAGCCGCAGGAGGCACCGACACACATAACGCCGGGAATACCGAGGTTCAGATGACCTGATTTTTCGGTGATCGTTTCTCCCGTTGAACCGAAAAGAAACGCCATGCCGAGTCTGATAGCACTGATAAGAAAGGTCAACATCCGTCATTCTCCTTTCTGTTTCTTGAAATAAGAATTTTATACTGCAGGAAGAATTCACAGCCGATGATAAAGAAAAGGATGATGCCCGTTACAATGTCGGAAATTGCGTCCGGCAAACGGAAATCCGTCGAAACCTGACCGGCGCCCTTTTCAAAGAAAACAATCAGAGCGGACGTGAAAATCATGATGACGGGATTAAATTTTGCAAGCCACGAAACCATGATTGCCGTAAAGCCTCTGCCGCCGACCGTAGAGGTATTGATCGTGTGATTCGTTCCGCCGACAAGAAGAAGTCCGGCGATACCGCAGAGTGCACCCGATACGACAAGCGTTCTGATAATGACCTTGCGGACGTTGATACCGATATATTTGGCGGTATTTTCGCTTTCACCGACAACGGAAATTTCATAGCCGTGCTTCGTCTTTTTCAGATAAATATAAACAACAGCGGTAAGAACGGCTACAATGATAATGTTTAAAAGATAGGGTTGATTGAAGATAACCGGAAGTCCGAAATCAGGCATCGGAGCCAGTGTGCCCGAGCCGCTTTTGACAAAATACTTGAGAAAGAACGCAACAAGCTGCATCGCAACATAGTTCATCATCAGCGTGAAAAGCGTTTCGTTTGTGTTCCACATCGCCTTGAAGAAAGCCGGAATCACAGCCCATATGATACTTGCCGCAACGGACGCTGCTATCATAACGAGTATCAGCACGGGGTACGGCAGACTGTCTCCGAGAAACATCATCACGCACACTGTCGCAAGACCGCCGATAAGCACCTGGCCTTCGGCACCGATGTTCCAGAATTTCATCTTAAACGCCGGCGTTATTGCCAGAGCGACACAAAGCAGAATCGCCGTGTTCTGTAAAAAGTTCCATATCCGAAGGTTGGTACCGAAGGCCCCCTTAAACATGGAGGCATAGATTTCGATAGGATTCTTCTTAGTCAGAAGCATGATGACAACAGCACATACAACAAGAGAGGCAATAATTGAAATCACACGGACAAGTAAGTTGTAATACCATGCCATCGGCTCACGCTTTACAATATGAAAGTTTGCCTTTTTCAATTTTGTGTACCTCCCTCGTGTGCATTTTTGTTTTTCGTCATCAGAAGACCGATTTCCTCTTTCGTTACCGTTCTTGCGTCAACAACGCCCGTGACGCTGCCCGAGCCGATGACAAGAATACGGTCGCAAAGCTCGATCAGAACGTCTAAGTCCTCGCCGACAAAAATGACGGCAACGCCCTTTTCCTTCTGTTTGTTCAAAAGGTTATAGATCGTATACGATGCACCGATATCAAGACCTCTTACCGGATAAGCCGCCATCAGTACCGTCGGAGCCGCCGCAATTTCACGGCCGACAAGCACCTTCTGAATGTTACCGCCCGAAAGACGGCGGACGGGAGTTTTTGCGTTCGGTGTAACGACCTCGAGGTCGTTGATGATCTTTTCCGCAAGATCCTTCGGCGCTTTTCTTTCCAGGAACATCGACTTGCCCTTGCGGTAGGAGCGCAGCATCATGTTGTCGATAATATCCATGTTGCCGACAAGACCCATACCGAGTCTGTCCTCGGGAACGAAGGAAAGACGGACGCCGAGTTCTCTTATCTGCATCGGTGTTTTGTCGCGCAGGTTTTCTTTTTTGCCCGTCTTGGGGTCGTTATATTCGATTTCGCCCTTGTCCACCTTCTGTAAGCCGGCGATGGACTCCAAAAGCTCTCTCTGACCCGAACCGGCGATTCCGGCGATACCTAAAATCTCGCCCGAATAAGCGGTAAAGGAAACGTCGTCGAGTATCTTGACACCCTCACGGTCGATACAGCTTAAATCCTTAATGACCAGCCGTTCTTCACAGTCCTTCGGTTCGCTTCGATCAATGTTCAGACTGATTTTCTTTCCGACCATCATTTCGGTAAGCTCGGATTCGTTGGTCTTTGCGGTTTCGACCGTACCGATGTATTCGCCCTTTCTTAAAACGGCAACCTTGTCCGAAAGCGAAAGCACTTCATGAAGCTTATGGGTAATGATGATGATCGCCTTGTTATCGTCGCGCATTTTTCTTAATACAGCAAAAAGCTTTTGTGTCTCCTGCGGCGTCAGAACGGCCGTCGGCTCGTCAAGAATCAGAATGTCAGCACCTCTGTAAAGCACCTTGATGATTTCAACGGTCTGCTTTTCGGAAACGGACATTTCGTGGATCTTCTTGAGCGGATCAATGTCAAAGCCGTATTTGTCGCTGATTTCCTTGACCCTGCCTGCCGCTGTCTTCAGATTGAATTTTCCTTTTTCCTTTAAGCCGAGAACAATATTTTCGGTCGCCGAAAAGACATCAACAAGCTTAAAGTGCTGATGAATCATGCCGATTTTGTATTGAAAGGCATCTTTCGGTGAACGGATCACGACTTCTTTTCCGTCAACAAAAATCTGACCCTCATCGGGAAAATAAATACCGGCAATCATGTTCATCAATGTGGTCTTTCCGCTTCCGTTTTCGCCTAGGATCGACAAAATTTCGCCGCGGTTGACCGTCAGATTGACGTTCTTGTTGGCGTATTTGTTTCCGAAAGATTTTGATATGTTTTTCAGTTCAATGGCGGGAGCTTTTTCCAATTCCTGTTTCCTCCTTCTCTCTCATACGGGCAGCATCTAAAAACTCACGGCGTTTGGCATAGTGCACAAATGATGTCGGATTGAAGCAGATGAAAGTCAAAGCCGATACGGTTTTAAGCGATAAATTTCCGCCGATACTGCGTCAGAAATGCTCGAAATGCGTCAGCATTTCTCCGCTTTCTTTCTTGTCTCGACAAAAATTAATTCGCTTAAAACTTCGCAGAACCTGAAAGCAAATATTTTGCGTGCAGCGTAATGCTTTGAGCCGCAGGCATACTGACGTATGTCAAGGTGAAAAGTGTTGCGATGTGCGTGAAATATTTGATTTCAGGCGTATCGGATTTGGCTTTCGTCTGCTTCGGCAAAAATCCGCCGGAATACTTTGTGTATTTCAAGGATTGAGAACGACAAAGACGGCATTAGTTGTGTGCTATGACGAATGCCGGGATGTTTTTTAGAGGTTGCCCTACGCTTAAACGCTTAAAAAGTCATATTCTTAATATAATTTTTTAAACGCTTAAAAGACATTAAGCAGACGGGGGTTTAATCCCGTCTGCCTATTAAAATTTAACTGAATCAGAACTTTTCGTTGAGAAGAGTGATTCCGTCGATTCTGACGTCAAAGCAGGGAGCGGAACGCTTTTCTGACTCGTGGAAATAACCGTCAGCGACTACTTCGGTATCCGGTTTGAAGTCCTTATCCGTATCAACATCGGCCTTGTAAGAATCAAGAGCCTTGCCTTCAACGGTGAAGTTCTTGGTATCAAAGATCTTCAGAGAGCCGTCTTCGATCGAAGCAACTACCTTCTTGAGCTCGTCAACAGTACCCTTAGCAGCAACGTCCTGGTTAACGCCGGTAAGAACAACAGAACCTTCTGCAATGCCGCCGCACCAGTCAGCGCCAATCTTTTCGCCCTTGGCATAGCAGCCGATGATGTAGTTGTAGTAAGGAGCCCAGTTGATAGCCGAAGAAACGATGAAGGTTTCCGGGCAAGCATCATAAGTGCTGCCGTTGTAGGAAACGTTCGGAACGCCTGCAGCTTCGCAAGCACCGGGAGCACCCATGGAGTCAGCGTGCTGGCTGATAAGCTTGCAGCCCTTTGCGATAAGAGCTTCCGCAGCGTTCTTTTCTTCTGTTGCGTCATACCAGGAACCGGTGAACTGAACGTCCATGGTTACGGTCGGGCAAACGCTCTTTGCGCCGAGATAGAAAGAGGTGTAGCCTGAAATAACTTCAGCGTAGGTGAAAGCACCGACATAACCCATCTTGGCTTCGTCAGCGGTGAACTTGCCGGCTTCGATCATTTCGTTGAGCTTGAGACCTGCGGCAACACCGGCAAGATAACGGCCTTCATAGATG
>JALEYA010000072.1 GCA_022779945.1 Oscillospiraceae bacterium
GGATTAAGAATCTCGGTGTTGCCATTACCTTTCTCATTACCGGTGAGCAGACGACATCGGCATTGATTTCAAACATCGGTCCCGTTCAATTGCCGGAGGAAATGAAAGAACATATCGAAAAATATATGTTTTTCACCGGTCCGGGAAAGCTCAACGGAGCCCGATGCGGAGTGATCACCTTTAATGATAAACTTGTTTTTACGTTTTCGAATTGCTATCAGGAAAGCGATATCGAACGTGAATTTTTTACAAGACTTGTCAAAATGGGAATTCACGTCAAAATCGAAAGCAACAGAGAATAACCGATCGGAGGTAAAATATGTCTTATTGCGTAAACTGCGGCGTAGAGCTTGACGACAGCGCAAAAAAATGCGCATTATGTTCTACACCTGTCATAAATCCGAATATACAAGGAAAGCCGGATGAAACACCGGCACCGTTTTCGTCGGAAGAACATATCCCACAGGGGATCAAAAAAAGATTTATTGCCTATATCATTTCGATGATAATTTTAATACCGAATATTGTCTGCTTTCTCACCAACGCAATTTTCAAGGGCGGCTTCTGGTCGCTTTATGTCAACACGTCGTCTTTTTTGATCTGGGTTATTTTTGTTTTTCCGTTTTTCACAGGGAGGCTGAAGCCATTTTTGATGTGGGGGTTGGATACCGTCGGAGTTGCGGCCTATGTTTACTTTTTCTTTGCGCTCAATCATCAAAGCGGAAAAGACTGGTATTTTCAATGCGCGCTTCCGTTTATTTGTATTGTCTCACTGATGGTTTTGGTTTATATGCTTTGGACCAAGTGTAAGAAGCGTCATTGGCTTTTACGATCCGTTCTGATCATGGCTGATATCGCCGTGTCAAGCGTTGTTTTAGGTGCACTGATCCGCAATGTGACCAATTTTAAAAGTGCATTCGATATCAGCATGATTATTTTTGTTTCCTGCGCCGTGCTTGTTGCTTTTTTGGTGTATTGTTATTCGAGCAAGCATATGCGCCGTTGGCTTTCGAAGAGATTTTTTGTTTAACGCGGAGGATGGTTTTGGATAAATATGAAGCTTTGTCTGAATATTTCGGATATACCTCTTTCCGTGACGGGCAATTAAATGTCATTGACTCTCTGCTTTCCGGTAAAGATACACTTGCCGTTATGCCGACAGGAGCCGGAAAATCCATCTGTTTTCAGATTCCGGCGTTACTCTTTCCGGGCATCACAATCGTCGTTTCCCCTTTGATTTCCCTGATGAAAGATCAGGTTAATTCTCTGATTCAGAACGGGATAAAAGCAGCCTATCTGAACAGTTCACTGAACGAAAGACAGATTTCACTTGCACTGTCCCGTGCGCAGAAAGGCGCGTACAAGATTATATATGTTGCGCCCGAAAGGCTGAACACACAAGGATTTTTGGCTTTGTGTAAAACGGTTGAAATATCCATGGTGGTGGTTGATGAAGCGCATTGTGTTTCTCAGTGGGGACAGGACTTTCGCCCGAATTACCTGAAAATCAGAGATTTCATCAATCATTTTTCGAACAGACCTGTTGTCTGCGCTTGTACGGCAACGGCAACCGAAAAGGTAAGAACGGATATCATCGGGCTGATCGGACTTGAAAGCCCTGCCGTTTCGGTTTTAAGCTTTGACCGGAAGAACCTGTATTTTGAAGTGGTTAAGCCGAAAAATAAGCCGGAAAAGCTGAAACAATATCTCGATCTTTATAAAGACAGAAGCGGAATCATATACTGTTCCTCCCGGAAAACAACAGACAGAATTTATGAAGCTCTCAGTGCTCAGGGGCGAAGCGTAACGAAGTATCACGCAGGTCTTGATGCTCAGGAAAGAAAGCACAATCAGGATGAATTCGTCAACGACGATAAGCAGATTATTGTCGCAACGAACGCTTTCGGAATGGGGATTGATAAGTCCAACGTTTCCTTTGTGATTCACTATAATATGCCCGGTGATATCGAAAGCTATTATCAGGAAGCGGGCAGGGCAGGCAGAGATGGCTGCAGTGCTGACTGTATTTTGATGTACAATGCCGCCGATATCCGGACGCAGCGTTTTTTTATTGACAATCCTGCAGAGAATGAGGAACTTTCCGGCCATGACGCGGCACGCCTTCGGAAGCTTCGGCTTCGAAAGCTTGACGATATGATCGGTTATGCCGAATATACGGGCTGTCTCAGGCAATACATACTGTCCTATTTCGGAGAAAAAACGGCGGAAAAGTGCGGGAACTGTTCCGCCTGCCGGAACGATGATACGAAAGAAAGCCTTACAAAATATTCAAAAATGATTCTTTCCTGTATTGTCAGAACCGGTCAGAATGTTCAGGAAAAACTGATTACGGACATTTTAAAAGGCAACATTACTGCGGAAGTTTCCGTAAAGCATTTTGAAAACCTTTCAACCTTTGGGTTGATGAAAAATGTACCGTTGTCGAAGGTAAGTGCAATCATAAAACAGCTTATCCGAAACGGGTATATTGATTCGCAAGACGGCAAGCTGAGAATTACCGAAAAATCAAAGCCTGTATTGTATACCGATAAGCCGATTGAGTTTGCATACACAAAAGTTGCTCGAAGAGACATTGCCGATGATGTTGATAAAAACTTTGATCCGGTATTGTTTGATATTCTCAAACGCCTGAGGAAAGAAATAGCCGCCAAAAAACGGGTACCGGCATTTACCGTGTTTACCGATGCAACCTTGAAGATAATGGCTTCAAGAAAGCCGGTCAATATTCGCGAGTTTTCGGCTATTCCGGGTGTCGGCGAGGTCAAGAAAGATAAATATGCCGCCTTGTTTATTCGTGAGATCAAGGCGTATGAATTGCAGAATAAAGCCGATTCGTCGGCAGCTAAATGGAATTTTTAAGGGTCATTCAGTTGATTATATACTTCAGGTATGCTATAATTAATAATTATTACGCTTGAAAGGATTGATAAGATGGGAAGAAAGAAGTGGTGCGTATCGTCGGTTAATAAGGATGAAGCAAACGAGCTTGCCTTAAGACTGGATATTGACCCGTTCGTTGCGCTTCTTCTGATTTCAAGGGGAATCACCACCGAACAGCAAGCACTTGAATTTCTCAACGATACTCCTGCTCTTAACGATCCTTTCGAACTCAAAGATATGGACAAAGCCGTTGAAAGAATCAATCTTGCGCTTGACTACGGTGAAAGAATCGCGATTTACGGCGACTACGACGCCGACGGTGTGACGGCTACTTCTCTTTTATATACATATCTCGGTCTTTTGGGAGCCGATGTTACCTGCTATATCCCTGACCGGAATCTTGAAGGATACGGTCTCAACAACGCCGCCATTAAACAACTTCATGACGACGGCGTCAAGCTTATTGTAACGGTTGATAACGGTGTGTCCGCCGTGAAGGAAGCGGAATATGCCTATTCATTAGGATTGGAGCTTGTTATCACCGATCACCATAAACCGCCCGAGATTTTACCGCAAGCGTATGCAATTGTCAACCCGCACAGGAGCGACTGTAAAAGCCGCTTCAAGGATCTTGCCGGGGTCGGGGTTGCGTTTAAGCTTGCCTGTGCACTATCTGACGGCGAATATGAAGATGTGCTCGATTGCTATGCGGATCTTGTTGCCATCGGCACGATCGGCGATGTCGTGCCTCTTGTCGGAGAAAACAGAACGATCGTCAGTATCGGTCTTGAGAAGATCAATCATGCCGACAATGCGGGACTTGCTGCTTTGAAAAGTATTTGCCTGAATAATAAGCCGATCGGTGCTGTTTCGGCGGCATTCTCACTGGTTCCGAGAATCAACGCAATGGGACGCATTTCTGACGCTATGACAGCTCTTCGCCTTTTAACCTGTGATAATGCCAATGAGGCAGAAAAGCTTGCCTGCCAGGTCAATGAAGCCAATGCTAGCCGACAGCAGCTTGAACAGATCATCATTAATGAGGTTGACAAACAAATTGCCGAAAATCCGTCAATGCTGTACGACCGTGTTCTGGTTTTTGATTCGGACGGATGGCATGCGGGTGTAATCGGCATTGCCGCGGCAAGGTTTGTCGAGCGGTATTCCAAACCGTGTATCGTGATTGCAAGAGAGGGTGACAGTGCCAAAGGCTCAGCAAGAAGTATTGAAGGTTTCTCCATTTTTGACGCGATATATTCGTGCAAAGATATGCTGACCCATTTCGGCGGACATACCTTAGCGGCCGGTTTTTCGCTTGCAAGCGGTGACATTGAACGGTTCAGAAAAGGTGTAAACAATTATGCAAGACAGGTCGAAATGCCGTTTATGAAGCAAAATATTGACTGCAAACTTCGTCCTGAGTTTATTTCTGCCGATATTTTGCCGATAATAGATACATTAGAGCCGTTCGGAGCGGGAAATCCGCAGCCGATTTTCGGTCTGTTTTCCATGCAGCTGAACGCTATAACGCCAATCGGCGGAGGAAAACATCTGAAATTGAGTTTATCAAGGGGGAATACCTCGCTGACTGCCTTGAAATTTTCGGTTACGCCCGATCAGTTTCCGTATATCGTCGGAGATAAGCTTGATTTAGCGGTTCGTCTTGAAAAAAACGAATATATGGGACAGACAAGTGTTTCCATTTATGTAAAAGATATTAGGCTTTCAGGTACAGACGACGAAAAATATCTGAAATCATTACGACTTTATGAGAAAGTTAAGCGTAAAGACCGTCTGATCCGAAAAGAAGCACTGTTTTGCCTGCCGGACCGTAAATTTGCCGGCGATGTATTTCGTCTCATACGAGACAGAACTGTAAAAACTTCGGACTATGATGTTTTTTGTTACCGGCTTGGAGTTGATGTTTCGCTTGCCTGTCGGGTGCTTGTTTGTCTCGATGCTTTTGAACAGCTTGGTCTTGCACAAAAAAACAATGACGGATATTTTGTTACCGATAAAAAAGAAAAGGTTGATCTTGAATCTGCGCCGATTCTGACATATCTGAAAAGCGCAGCGGAAAATCAATAAGATTTGTGGCTTTGATTTTTACTTCAGAGGGTGTTGTAAATGGAAGAATATAACGACGGTTTTTCAAAATTACTGGATACTGTCAAGAAAAACAAATTTTCCGACGAGGATATTAAAAAAGTAACCGACGCATATCAGCTTGCCGCAAAAGCGCATGAGGGTCAGAAGCGCCGCTCGGGTGAGCCGTACATCATTCACCCGGTTGCCGTTGCGCAGATTCTTGCCGAAATGTGCATGGATGTCGATTCGATCTGTGCTGCACTTTTGCACGACGTTGTCGAAGATACGGAATACACGGCGGAACAGATTAAAGCGCTGTTCGGTGAAACGGTGGAGCAACTGGTCGACGGCGTCACAAAACTAGGTCAGATTGCTGTTGATACCAGCCGTGAGGAACAGCAAAACGAAAATGTCCGTAAGATGTTCCTTGCTATGTCGAAGGATATCCGGGTTATCATCATAAAGCTTGCCGACCGTGTGCATAATATGAGAACCCTTCGATTTATGCCGGAGGAGAAAAGGCGCTATAAAGCCCGCGAAACCCTTGAAATCTACGCACCAATCGCGCACCGTCTCGGTATCCGCGCTTTTAAAGAGGAGCTTGAAGATTTGGCAATCAGCTATCTTGATCCCGTAGCCTATAAAGAGATCGCCAACAATCTTGAAAAACAGGTTGAATCCCGACAGGAGTTTCTGGAAGAAATCAAGCGTCAGATCAGTGATCGTGTCAAAACGGACGTTCCGAACGCATACATTTCGGGACGCATTAAAAGTGTTCACGGTATTTACCGAAAGACTTTTATCAAGGGTAAAACCATGGACGAGATCTATGATATTTATGCTGTCCGCATTATTGTCGATACGGTTTTTGAATGCTATCTGTGTCTCGGAATCATCCATGATATGTATAATCCCTTGCCGGGTCGATTCAAGGATTATATTTCGACCCCGAAGCCGAATATGTATCAGTCGCTTCACACGACAGTAATCGGCAAAGAGGGAATCCCTTTCGAAGTACAGATCAGAACCTGGGAAATGCATCAGACAGCCGAATACGGTATTGCCGCGCATTGGAAATATAAACTCGGAATCGGCGGAAAAGCGAAGTTCGAAGAGCGTCTCTCCTGGATCCGTCAGCTTTTGGAAAATCAGAAAGAAAGCGATGATGTCGAGGAAATCGTGAATGTTATTAAAAACGATTTCGCTTCGGAGGAGGTTTTTGCCTTTACGCCCAAGGGCGACATTATCAGCTTGCCGGCAGGTTCAACAATCGTTGACTTCGCCTATGCGATTCATTCTGCCGTCGGATCCAAAATGATCGGCGCAAAAGTCAACAGCCGAATTACAACGCTTGATCATCAGATCAACAACGGCGAAATTATCGAAATTCTTACCACTTCTCAGCCAAAAGGACCGAGCCGTGACTGGCTGAAAATCGCCAAGACAAGCGGTGCGAGAAGTAAGATCAAAAGCTGGTTCAAGAAAGAAAGACGAGAAGAGAATATTGAAGTCGGGCGCGCGGAGGTTGAACGGGAATTCAAGCGTAACAATATCAATCTTCCCGATAAACAGCTTCAGGATTTCCTTATGAAAATAGCGGAACGCCAAAAAATGGCAAGTGTTGACGATTTGTTTGCTGCAATCGGCTACGGCGGATTGCAGCTGACGAAGATCATTCCGAAAATCCGTGAGGAATATGCGAAGCTTCTCAAAGAAAACGAGCCGACCGATATCCAGATTACGGCGCCTGCCAAAAAATATACAAGAAGCCCCGAGGGTATCATTGTTGAAGGCATTGACAATTGCCTGATTAAATTTGCCCGCTGTTGCGATCCTCTTCCCGGTGACGATATTATCGGATTTATTACGCGCGGTCACGGCGTTTCGATTCATAACCGGAATTGTTCCAATGTTCCCAAAAATATCGAATCAAGTCCCGAACCCGAGCGTTGGATAAAAGCCTGGTGGGATACAAAAACCGACAATAATTATCGGGCAACGCTGATTGTTACGGGTCTTGACCGTGTCGGATTGCTTGCTGATCTTTCCGGTCAGCTTGCCAATATGCATGTTATGATCCACTCCCTTTTTACAAAGGAGAGTAAAGATGGTCGGTGCTTAATCAATCTTACGATTACCGTCAACGGTGCGGAACACTTGAATTCCGTTAAAGAGAAGCTGAAAAAAGTCAAAGGCGTCACGTCGGTCGAAAGACTCGGACTTTAAACAAAGAGTAAGAAAGGAAGCCGTAAGGCGATTTAATCTATGAAAGCAGTAATACAAAGAGTGCTGAATGCAAAAGTAACCGTCGATTCAAACGTAACAGGAGAAATTGGCAAAGGGTTTCTTGTACTGTTAGGTGTTATGGAAGAGGATACGGAAAAAGAGATGAAGCTTCTTGCCAAAAAAGTTGCTCAGCTTCGTATTTTTGAAGACGAAAACGAAAAAATGAATCTTGCTCTTGGCGACGTAGGCGGAAGTGTGCTCGTAGTATCTCAATTTACGCTTTGCGCCGATGTTTCTCACGGAAGACGTCCGTCGTTTATCAATTCCGCCCGACCGGAAAAAGCAAACAAGCTTTATGAGCAATTTATCCTGGAGCTTCACGAGTGGGGCATTGACAACGTTCAGACCGGAATTTTCGGTGCCGATATGGCAGTTGATCTTCTCAATGACGGTCCTGTTACCATTATTATGGATACGAATGAGTGGAAGAAAGGCTGAAACCATGAGTATTTACATCAACACACTCTCGCTCGGACTGATGCGGGCGAACTGCTATATTGTGACAATCCCCGAAACCGATTCCGCTTTGGTTATTGACTCCGGTGAGTACTCGCAGAAGCTTCATGACCATTTACGGGAATTGAAAATAAGTAAATTAGATTATATCCTTTTGACGCACGGTCATTTTGATCATATTACCGGTGCGAGGGACTTGCAAACCGACTTTGGCGGTAAAATTGTCATCCATCGTTCGGACGAGCCCTTTTTATCCGACGAGAATAAGAGCTTGTCGTATTTTTTGCGTGAACCGTTTTATCCGACAAAGGCCGATATGGTTGTATCGGATTCAGATTTACTTGATTTCAGTTCAGAAAACATTGAGGTAATCCACACACCCGGTCACACACCGGGAAGTGTTTGTTATCGGGTCGGCGACAACCTTTTCAGTGGTGATACGCTGTTTCGTCTTTCTGCCGGAAGAACCGATTTTCCCGGCGGAAGTGACGTTGATATGATGAAGTCGATGAAAAAGCTAAAGTCAATTTCGCAAAACCTGAACGTATATCCCGGTCATGACCGTCCGACCGAACTTGACTTTGAAAAGTGTAACAATCCTTTTATGAGGGAGATTTAATCTTCATGTATCTTGTATTAAACAACCGCTCTTTTCAATATGAGACCGAAAACCTTCTGAGGGTGTTTTTTGTTAACGAGAATATTGTCCTTTCGGATGCTCCGATACCGGGAGAAAACGGTGTAAATGCTTTTGCTGACAAGAAAACAATTTCGGTTCGCCTGATTCTGAATTCAAAAGAATATGCAAGCGAAGATTCTGTCGATTTTTCTTTGATGAATGAGGATGATACCGAAACCGGATATACCGAGCGCAAGCTTGAGCTGATGCTGTTTGAACTTTTGAAAAAAGCGACGGGTTATACGCCCTCCTGGGGGATTCTTACAGGTGTCAGACCCGCTAAGCTAATGACAAGGCTTGTTGAAAAGTTCGGTAAAAAGCAGGCTTTTTCTTATTTTGTTGACGAACTGCAAGTCAGCCCCAAAAAGGCTTCGCTGGCACTCAGCGTAGCCGAGACCGAAAAGCCTATTATTGATATGTCCGATGAAAAATCGTTCAGCCTGTATATCTCAATCCCATTTTGTCCGACCAGATGCAGCTATTGTTCATTCGTCTCTCATTCAAACGAAAAGGCAAAAAAGCTGATACCGGATTATGTCCGGCTTTTGTGCCGTGAAATCGAGTACACAGGAAAAATCGTAAAACAGCTCGGTCTGAGACTTGAGAGCGTTTACATGGGCGGAGGAACGCCGACCGCTCTTGACGCCGATTCTCTTAAAACGGTTACAGACGCGATTACCGATCATTTTGATTTGTCTTGCTGCCATGAATATACAATCGAATCGGGCAGACCCGACAGCATCACCGAAGAAAAGCTCCAGGTTATTAAAAACTGCGGTGCTGAACGTATCAGCATCAATCCGCAGACCTTCAACGATGATGTGCTTCGTGAAATCGGTCGTCGTCACAGTTCGCAAATGACAACCGACAGCATGCTTCTTGCAAGAAAATGCGGATTTGACAATATAAATATGGATATCATCGCCGGACTTCCGACCGATACGCTTGAATCGTTCGAAAATACTGTTGATAAGGTTCTATCTTTTTCTCCGGAAAATATTACGGTTCATACGCTTGCATTGAAACGGTCTTCTTCTCTCGTCACCGAGGATAAGGCGAGGGGAGACGGTGAAACCGCCGATAAGATGCTGACAATCGCATCGGAAAAGCTTACCGGTAACGGCTATATCCCGTACTACATGTACCGTCAGAGCAAGTGTCTCGGCAACCTTGAAAATGTCGGCTGGGCAAAAAAAGGCAGGGAATGCCTGTATAACGTCTTTATGATGGAAGAATGTCACACCGTTATCGCAGTCGGTGCCGGAGCGGTAACCAAGCTGAAAAATCCGTACGGTAACGAAATCGAACGAATTTTTAACTATAAATATCCGTATGAATATATAAGCAACTTTTCAGAGATAGAGAAACGAAAAGACAGGATCATTACCTTTTATCGCGACCTTAACTTATAGAAAAGCAGGTGTTTCAATGGGCGACGGCTTTGTCAAAGCAAAAACCATAAATCGTCTTGTAAAAAACGATGCTCCGGATTTTATATCTTACTGCGAAGCAAGATATCATGAACGTATTTGTGACGCAGTAAGCCATGTTTATAATAAATCGGGTTATCGGCTTGTCATGCTTGCCGGACCGAGTTCTTCCGGAAAAACCACGACCGCAAAATTGATGAGTCAGGAGATCATCCGTCGTGGAAGACCTTCCAAAATTATTTCACTTGACGATTTTTATCTTGATCAGACCGAAAAGTTTTATTTTGAGGACGGTACACCGGATTACGAAACACATCAGGCATTGGATATTGCGTATATCGGCTCCTGCCTTTCTTCTTTAGTAAAAGACGGAGAATGTCTGCTTCCGCGTTTTGATTTCTATACCAAAAAACGGGAAAAGGAACTGATAAAAACCACACTGTCCGACGATGAGGTCGTAATCGTCGAAGGTCTTCACGCAATCAGTCCGATTATTACCGATACACTTGACGAACGGAAACTTACAAAAATGTACGTCAGCGTGTCATCAAGAATCGTCGGTTCGTCCGACGAGGTTTTGCTGTCCAAACGGGATATCCGGTTGATAAGACGGCTTATCCGGGATTATAATTTCAGAAATTCCGATGTGAACAATACCTTCATGCTTTGGAAAGGGGTACAGATCGGCGAAGCAAGGTATATTTTCCCCTTCAGCCATCTCGCTGACATCAGAATTGACTCCATTCATCCGTATGAACCGTGTTTATTTAAAGAGAAAGCGACAAAACTACTTGACCTTATCGGTGAAGATAGTATATACTTTAAGGACGCGAAACTGTTAAAAAATAAGCTTTCCTGTTTTGAAAGCATAAATTCCGAGCTAATTCCCGACGATTCACTTCTCAGAGAATTTATCGGCTGAAAAGGAGATGTTGTTTTGGCTGAAAGAAAAAAACAGACATTACTCACCGGTGCGGGGGCACTTGCGATCGCAACGGTACTTGTCAAAATCATCGGTGCGCTTTATAAAATCCCTCTTACCAATCTCATAACCGTTGAGGGATACGCCTATTTCCAGGGTGCCTATGCCGTTTATACACCGCTATATGCGATTTCCATGGCGGGACTTCCCGTTGCGGTATCAAAGCTTGTTTCCCAAAACATCGAGCTCGGACGGATCAAGGACGCACAGCGAATTTTTACCGTAGCAAGAAAGCTTTTCTTTTTGGTCGGCCTTGCCGGTTCTGCAATTCTTGCGGCGATTGCCGTACCGTATTCAAGACTCGTCCATTCGCCCGAAAACTATATCAGTATTCTGGCGATTGCGCCGTGCATTATGTTCTGTTGTCAGATGTCATCTTTCAGAGGCTATTATGAAGGCTTAAAGAACATGACGCCGACCGGCGTTTCTCAGGTAATTGAAGCGGTTATCAAGCTTGTATTCGGTCTTGCCGGTACATATTTCTTCTTTAACCGTTGGCTGAGCAATTACCACAAAAATGCTGTTAACGGTGTCGCAACCGTTTTCGGCGTTGAAGTGAAGAACGAAGCGGAAGCCCTTGCGGCGATGTATCCGTATGCAGCTGCAGTAGCCATTCTGGGTGTTACGCTCGGTTCACTTTTCGGACTTTTATACTTGTTCGTACACTATAAGCGTCACGGATTCGGCTTTACGAGAACAGAGCTTGTCAACTCTCCGCCGGCTCAGAGCGATAAAAAGCTTCGCAGTCAGATTATCAAGATTGCGGCTCCCGTTGCGTTAAGTTCCATTATTCTCAACATCAGCAACATCATTGACGACACAACGATCCGTACCCGTCTCGCTTATGCAATGGAGCACGGCGCCGATGTTATCAAACAGATGTATGCTACCACCTTTGAGGCGACACATACCCTTGATGCCGGTATAGCCGACTATCTTTACGGTGCGCACGCCTCGGTGCTGAACCTGAAAAATCTGATACCGACAATCACTCTGACGCTCGGAATCAGTGCCATTCCTGCACTTTCTTCGGCATGGACGGCTAAAAACAAGAAAGAAATCCGTGTCAGTATTGAATCCGTTATCCGTGTCACGATGATGATTGCCCTTCCGGCCGGTCTGGGCTTTGCGGCATTGTCAAGTCCGATTCTTGATCTTCTTTATCACTCACAGCGTGATATGATCCCGATTGCCGCGCCGATGCTTACCGTTTATGGGTTCGGAATCTTCCTATTTGCTGTCGCTTCACCGATTACCAATATGCTTCAGGCCGTCGGGCGTACCGATATCCCGCTCAAATCCGTTGCAATCGGTTCTGCACTGAAGATTTTCCTCAATTTTATACTTATCGGCAGACCGGGAATCAACATACACGGTGCACCGTACAGCACGACCATTTGTTATATCGTTATGGTTGCGATCAATCTGACTTCGCTGATCAGGATTACCAAGGTAAAAATCAATTATGTTTCTGTCTTTGTCAAGCCGCTTGTTGCTGCCGCAGCCTGCGGTGTCACTGCCTGGTCGGTCAACTTTATTCTTGCGCAAAAGCTTGCTCTTTCCGGAAGACTTTCGGCAATCGCTGCCATCGCAATGGGCGGCTGTGTATACGGTGTCATTCTTCTTCTTGTCAAGGGAATCGCAAAAGATGACCTTGATATGATACCAAAAGGAGAAAAAATTGCGAAAATCCTTGCAAAATTCGGATTATTAGGTTAAAATAGGAGCATTGAGGGTAAAACAATGGTTGATTTTGAATTCAAAGAGAATTATAAATTTGAAGACCTTGTGGAAATCATGAAAATACTCCGTGCCCCCGGTGGATGTCCGTGGGATGCGGAACAGACGCATGAAAGCATCAAAAAATCTTTCATCGAGGAAACCTATGAGGTCATTGAAGCAATTAACAAAAACGATAACGGGCTTTTATGCGAAGAACTCGGTGATTGTCTTTTGCAGGTCGTATTTCATGCTGAAATCGAGCGTGAAAAAGGAAGCTTTGATATTGACAATGTGACCGACGGAATCTGTAAAAAGCTGATTGAACGTCATCCTCATGTTTTCGGTGATGTGAAGGTTTCCGGAAGCGGCGATGTTCTTGATAACTGGGACACCATCAAACGGAAAAGCAAAGGTCAGAAAACGCAGGGCAGTGCGATGGAAAAAATCCCGAAAGAGCTTCCGGCTCTCATGAGAGCTCAGAAGATTCAGGAAAAAGCCAGAAAAGACGGCTTTGACTGGGATGATATTTCCGGCGCATATGAAGCGTTAAGCTGTGAAGTCAATGAGCTTAAACAAGCTGCGCAAAGCGACGATGTCGAACAAATCGAAAATGAGCTCGGTGACGTCTTGTTTTCTTGCGTCAATATTGCCCGCTTTCTGAATGTCGATGCCGAACAGGCCCTGACGGTTTCAAACGACAAGTTTATCAAACGATATCTTATCGTTGAAAAGCTTGCTGCCGAAAGATCAATCAATATGAAAGAAACATCCATCGACAAGCTCGATGAGCTTTGGAAAGAAGCTAAAGAAAAACTTGAATCCAATTAAGACTGTGAATCAGCAATGATACAGGTCTTATGGAAAATAAATTTTTGGAGGACAACACAATGAATAAAACCGAATTAGTAAGCGCAGTTGCCGAAAAGGCCGGTCTTCAGAAGAAAGACGCCGAAAAGGCAGTAGCAGCAGTTTTCTCTGCTGTCGAAGATGCACTTAAAGCAGGTGATAAGGTTCAGCTGATTGGT
This sequence comes from Oscillospiraceae bacterium, assembly GCA_022779945.1. Taxonomy (GTDB): domain Bacteria; phylum Bacillota; class Clostridia; order Oscillospirales; family Acutalibacteraceae; genus UBA6857. The sequence goes on from JALEYA010000072.1 coordinate 13,570, forward strand.
TTTGGCACATTTGAGGTCAAGGAAAGAGCCGCAAGAACCGGTCACAATCCGAAAACCGGTGAATCCATGGAAATTGCTGCTTGCAAGGTTCCGTCGTTTAAGGCCGGCGCTGCTCTCAAGAACGCAGTAAAATAATTGTTTTGAGGCTGCTTTTAAGCAGCCTCGGTTCATTTTAAGGAGAAACAAAATGAGACTCGACAAATACCTGAAGGTTTCCAGAATAATCAAGCGTCGTTCCGTTGCCAACGAGGTTTGCGACGCCGGGCACGTTACGGTCAACGGAAAAGTAGCCCGTGCATCTTATGATGTAAAGGAAGGTGACGTCATCGAAATCCGGTTCGGTGAAAAAACAATGAAAGCCGAAGTGGTGAAAGTTACCGAATACGCCGATAAAAGCAACGCGGATACGATGTACAAAATAATTGAATAAGAGTCTCCTCTCTTGGCTTGACCGTTCTAAACTCAAAATTTCGGACATAGTTTAAGATGGGAGGTTGTTTTATATGACAGATACAGCAGGAAAATCAATTCAATCACACAGTCTGATTCTTGAAAACCGTAATAAGCTTAGTCTATCGGGTGTTACGGATGTTGACAGCTTCGACGAAACTACGATCGTCGCATACACCGACTACGGGGAACTTACCGTATCGGGAACAGATCTGCATATATGCGTACTCAATATCGAGCATGGCGAACTGACGGTCGAGGGAAACATATCCGGGCTAAATTATCTGAATCAACAGCCCAAAAGCAGTGGATTTTTATCAAGGATGTTCCGATGACGTACGGTTTTGCCATTTCACAGCAGCTTGAACTGTTTCTATATTCGCTCGGGTATGGTTTTACTCTGGGTCTGTACTATCGGCTTGTAATGACTGTCAGAAAAGCAATCAGTGAAATAAAAGCCGCTTATATCGCCTTTGATATTCTTTTCTGCGTGACGGCAACAGTTGTTACTTTTTGCTTTTTTCTTGTTTATACCGACGGTCAGGTAAGGCTAATTTCCGTGTTTGCCGCTTTTGCCGGATTTGTCGTATATCTGCTTTCCGCTGATTTTTTCATAAAAAAGCTTTTTTATTATCCTGTAAAACTGATTGTCAAATCAGTAAAGCTTTTGTTCCGACCATTAACGGCTATGATTCATTTCATCAAAAAAATCTGCAAAAAACTGAGCGTTAAAATCAAAACGGGACGGAAAAATAAAAATTCGAATTCGGATGAAAAAATGATAAAGCGACGACGAATTATTCGAAAAATTCACAGAAGAAAAAACAAAAGGAGATACGAAAAACCGCAGGATGCCGCTTGATGAATAAAAGTACGGAGAACCTAAAAAATGTTGGATTTTTTTCGCTATGTCTGCGTTGTAAATAGATGTGACCCATTTTAGGTAAAAAATAAGGTCAAGATATAGTACAATGTTTTTGAACGCCTTTTGAGTGGAGCGTAGCGGAACGAAAAAGGCGTTCAAAAACGGCGTCGTTTACGCCGCCAGCTTCTCGGCGAGAAGCTGAACAGGACTTTTGCTTCCGAGGGTTCTCATTGTTTTGTTATTGCTCCAATCAAGATGTTTTTCTAATTTCTCGTTTAGCTCATCAACACTTCGGAATGTTTCCCAATCATAGAAATATCTTTGATCGTTTCTGTGGCTTCTCTCTACTTTTCCGTTGTGCCACGGTGTCCTTGGCGGAATAAGTTTATGCT
>JALEYA010000146.1 GCA_022779945.1 Oscillospiraceae bacterium
GTTCTGTGAAGATAGCAATCGGGGAGCTTTTCCTGGTTGAGCTTTATCAATTCGCCGGTTCCGCAGGCTTCTGCGCGAAGTGCTTCAATCTGTTCATGACTTCCGTCGATCCATACAACCTTATCCGGGTTGACAAGAGCAAGCTTTTCTTCAAGCCATGCAAGGACGGTCGGGTTCTTTGTCGGTGCATTGTTTAACATAGTGTTCTTCCTTTCATAATTACATATTAAAGCAGTAACAAACACTCCTGTATCTCCATACTACTTATATTCCAAGATATTATACATTTTATTCGCCGGATTTGCAAGACTCTGCAAAGATTTTTCAGCCTTTTAATAATTTTTTACCTTTTCACTAAAAAGGTCGGATCGGAGGCGTTTTTGTTGGCTATTTTTGCGTTCTGAGACAAGCAAAAGCGGACACCCGAAAGTGCCCGCTTTATTTGATTATTCAATTGCTGATAAATTGAATCAGGTCCAGTCACCGATATCACCGATCAGATATTCCATATCCGAACAGCATGCAATTCTCTTCATGCAAACGATGGAAAGAATTGAGCAAACAAGACGGAGAATCTTCGAGAAGATATTGTTTCTGTGGCAGAGGCAGTTGTCGGTAATTTGTGCATGACAACCATCGCAAACGCCATCCTTGTCCGCATCGAAGTGCTCGTGGCAATCGACATCAGTACCGCAATTATCGCATTTCTTGTCGTTGTCCTTATCGGAATGGCCGAGAGCATCGATTACCGATCCCTTTTCAATAACATTACCACATTTTGTACATACGGTGTCGCCTGTGTAACCGGCTTCTTCGCAGGTTGCGTCTTTCGCATTGATAACGGTTGACTCTGTGTGCTTGCATACGTTTTCGCCGCACTTATCGCACACCTTGTCGCCCGTGTAACCGGCTTCTTCGCAGGTTGCGTCCTTAGCGCCTACGGTTGTTGTGCTTGTGTGCTCGCAGATGTTTTCGCCGCAGTCGTCGCAGAATCCGTTGTCGTCTGCGTCAACGTGTTTATGACAGTCAACGTCTGCGCCGCAGATGTCACAGGTAGAAGTCTTCAATCCGTCTTCTGTGCAGGTTGCTTCTTTAACAACTGTCCAGATCGAGAAGGAATGAACATGACCGGAGCAGCCGTTACACCGTAAATGTTTTCCGCTGTTGCACCGGCTTCGTTTTCGCCGATATCCCAATAGGCATCATCGGCATAAAAGCTATAATTGCCGTAAACATAAGGCGTATAGAAAGGAATGTCCTTGACGGAATCCGGTACGCCAAACCAGCATTTTGTAACACTGCCCGAGTTATAACCGACAAGACCGCCGACACTCTGGAAACCGTAAACGATTGCGTCGGTAACAACTTCGCACTCAGTAAGAGTTCCCTGATTGTTGCCGACAAGACCGCCGATGCAGTAATATCTGTAGTATCCCTGATTGATAAGGCATTTTGCACCTAAATTGTAAATACCCTCAATCTGGGCTGTATTATTCTTTGTTTTGGAATTGATACGGATATCATCAGCCGTACAACCCTGAATGGTGCCGAGGTTAGAACCGGCGATACCGCCAACCATAATATTACCGCCGATATAGCAGGACTTAACCGTACAATTCTTGATGATTCCGCCTGTACCGTTCTGACCGGTGATAAGACCGGATCTGGTGTAATCGTAATTCGTTGAATATACCTTCGTGACAACTTCGCTGTTCTGAACGGTTACGTTTTCGATTGTACCTCTGTTCACACCGGCGACAACGCCGACTCCGTCTTTGGCATTGATGTATGCGTTGTCAATGGTAAGGTTTACAATGGCACCGAAGTTCTTCGCAAAAAGACCGGCATAGGTAGCGTTGCCGTAGTTCTGCGTCAGACCGCTGATCGTGTGACCATTGCCGTTGAACTGACCGTAGAAAGCGTCGTCGCTTCCGTCGCCGTCCACGTCACTCCAGCCGATCGGATCAAAATCGCCCAAAGCAATTTCATTGGCAAGATAATACTTACCGTTGTAATTGTTCTCGATTGCCTTGAGTCCGGCTGCGTCTGTGATGGCTGTCCATGTTTCGTCAAAATCAGCGGCAGAGCTCGTGAATCCGACCGACATCATGGTCAGCGTCATAGCTATCGTCAAAACAACAGCTATAACTTTTCTTGTTTTGTTCATAACTAAATCACTCCTATATTTTTTTGCATAAAATGCCAAAAAAAATGATTAAACGGGAACGAAAATCCATCAAATCAAGCCTGAAATCGACAAATCCTCATACTCCGCAATCAAACAAACGGTATCTGTATGCATTGTAATAGTAATTTTACTGCGTCATTCACAATTTGTTAATATATTTATAAAAAATACTAATATTTTGAATTTTGCAATTTAAGTTCGAAATATCTCAATTTTTGCCGGCTTTTGACGCAAAAACGGCAGCCTCATCTGTGAGGCTGCCGCAGAATTTGCAGCTATTCAAGCTAATTGGTGATGGCTGATCGAAATCAGGTCAGATCCTTGATTTCTCCGCCCCAGAATACCATATCTTCGCAGCAAGCGATCCTCTTGCGGAAGATCTTCGAGAACAGGGTGTAGATGAATCTTACAATTCTTGACCACAGGCTGTCGTTGTGGCACATGCATTCGCACTCGCCGTCATAGTCGCAGTCACAAGCGTCGCACTTGCCGTCGCCGTCCATGTCAAGATGTCCTCTTGCAGGGATTTCTTTCTGTTCCTTGGTAACAAGACCGCAGACGTCACAGTATTCACCGTCTGTCTTACCGGGTTCATCGCAGGTTGCATCAACGCCGGGAAGGGTTACGATATGATGTCCGACGAGCGGAAGCTCTCTTGTCTGAACTTCGCCGCAGCGGTCACAGGTACGGGTTTCTTTGCCCTTTTCGATGCAGGTCGAGTTCTTCGTTCTTGTCCATGCGCTCCAGTTGTGGCCGAGCTTGGCAACCGCTTCGGTTACAGAAGCGCCGCAAAGATCACAGGTACCGGTCTTTTCGCCTTCGGCGGTGCAGGTCGGAGCCTTGGTCTCGGTCCAGCTTGTTACGCTGTGAGCAAGCTTTGCAATCTCAACGCCGTCGGCGTCATACTCGGGTCTTGCCGTCGTACTGCCGCAGTATGCGCAGTGATGGGACTTCCAGCCGGAGTGAGCGCAGGTGGCTTCGATGTCGATTGTCCAACCGGCTTCATATTCGTGGTTACCCTTTGCACATTCGGCAAGGTGGCTTACATAGCCGTTGACTTCATCAACAAGAGCGTCGATGTCGTCCTGCTTGTCGGCACGGGTAGCGTTCGGGTCGTTCTTGATGTCGTTAATAATATCCTTGATTTCGTCAATGCGGTTAGCAACTTCGTCCGGAACAACAACCGCTGCGTCAGCGTCGTCGTATTCGTCGAGAGCCTTGTCGATTTCGGTGAAGTCGGGCTTGAGTGCGCCGGCGGCAGCGTCAAGAGCGTCCTTGAGAGCCGATGCCGCAGCATCAACAATTGCCTGTTCAGAAGCAATCAGGTTGTCCTCAACAGCATTGTCGGCAAGAGCCGCATTGAGTGCGTCGATAGCGTCCTGCGTGAGGTTGCCGCTTGCGATCGCGTTATTGATATCGGATACGAGTTTATCGTATTCGGTGTAGTTTGCTCTCGGAGCGGTTTCAGTATAGGTGTGAGAAGCGTCATTCTTACAGGTGTAGGTGTAATAGCCGTCAACCCATGCGCCGTCAACAACTGTCGGACGGGTCAGAACGCCGTCATCGTAATCGTGACCGAGTGCCGGAATTTCTGTCTGAGCAACGAGGACTTCGCCGCAGACGGAGCAGTGCTTACCTGCCGTCTTACCGGCGGTCTCGCAGGTAGCGTCAACAGCCGCATCAGCAACTTCGGTGTGTCCGAGTGCGTCAACATAGGTATCCACATAGCTGTTGCCGCAGACGGAGCAGGTATGTGTGGTGTAACCCTGAGCGACGCAGGTCGGAGCGGTTACAACGTCAACATAGATATGAGCGCCGGTTGCCGGAATGGTTCCTGTTTCAAGAACAGTATGGCAGACCGTACATTCCTTATGCTTGGTTCCGCCGGTTACACAGCTTGCGTCGCCGTCAGTAATCCAGTCAGACGGAGTATGGTCGATTATGTCGGTATCAACATTTGTACGGCTGAGTTCTGTTTTACATACCGAGCAGTAAACAACGGAATCATAGGAGCCCTTAGCGGTGCAGGTTGCCGGAACAACATTTTCCTGAACGGCGGCTGCCGGGGTATGATCCTTCATCGCAACTTCTGTCTGAGCAACAAGGATCTTACCGCAGACGGAGCACTTCTTACCTTCGGTGAGACCGGTTGCGGTGCAGGTAGCTTCAACTGCCGGGAGGATTTCTTCGGTGTGAGCGGCCATTTCGGTCTCTCTTGTTTCAACGTGGCTTGCATCGTTTCCGCAGACTCTCTTTTCAGAGCCCTTTTCGGTGCAGGTGGCAGCCTTTTCAACTGTCCACTCGCCCCATGCGTGACCTGTTGCTTTAACAGTGGTCTGAGCAACGATTACGGTGTCGCAGGCTTCGCAGTGGCTTCCTTTGGTAAGACCGGTGGTCTCGCAGGTTGCCGCAACAGCAGCGTCCGTAACAACGTTTGCGTGGTTGGTGGAGTCGATCGGGAGCGTTACAACCTTGGTTGCGCCGCAGCCGCACGACATGGTGACGGAGCCTTCTGCTACGCAGGTAGCCGGAGTCTTTGTGCCCTCAACTTCGGTTGCGTAGTTATGTTCGCCCGTTGCCGTGATTGTCTTATGCTCTGTGGAAAGTACTTCCTTACATACTGTGCAGTAGGTTACAAGATCGTAAGAACCGTCTGTGCCGCAGGAGGCTTCGACTCGGTTCTCTTCTCTTGTGGCGGTGGTGTGACCGGTGGAAGGAAGTTCTACATAAGTTGTGTAGTCGCAACGTGAGCATGTGTCATAAGCGTCCCAGCCGATTTCTGTGCAGGTCGGTGCCTTTGCATCATGATTTACGATATCATGACCGAGTGCTGCTTTTTCTACATAAGTTGTGTAGTCACAACGTGAGCATGTGTCATAAGCGTCCCAACCGATTTCTGTGCAGGTCGGTGCCTTTGCATCATGATTTACGATATCATGACCGAGTGCTGCTTTTTCTGCATAAGTTGTGTAGTCGCAACGTGAGCATGTGTCATAAGCATCCCAACCCTTTTCTGTGCAGGTCGGTGCCTGTGCATCATGGTTTACGATATCATGTCCGAGGGCTGCTTTTTCTACATAAGTTGTGTAGTCGCAGCGTGAGCATGTGTCATAAGCATCCCAACCCTTTTCTGTACAGGTGGGCGCCTGTGCGTCATGATTTACGATATCATGGCCGAGGGCTGCTTTTTCTACAGAAGTTGTATAGTCGCAGCGTGAGCATGTGTCATAAGCATCCCAACCCTTTTCTGTACAGGTGGGTGCCTGTGCATCGTGGTTTACGATATCATGGCCGAGTGCCGCTTTTTCTACATAAGTTGTGTAGTCGCAACGTGAACATGTGTCATAAGCGTCCCAACCCTTTTCTGTGCAGGTCGGTGCCTGTGCATCGTGGTTTACGATATCATGGCCGAGTGCGTCAACATAAGTATCAACATAACTATCATCGCAGACAGAGCAGGTATGTGTGGTATAGCCCTTTTCTGTGCAGGTCGGGTTGGTTACAACGTCGACGTAGCTGTGTCCTGATGCGGCAACCTTGTCTTCAACCTTTGTTGCGCCGCAGACAGTACATTCATAGGTTGTATAACCTTCTGTCGTGCAGGTCGGAGGTGTAACAGTGCCGCTGTCCCATGTATGTTCGCCTGTTGCCGGG
>JALEYA010000134.1 GCA_022779945.1 Oscillospiraceae bacterium
GATTCTGCCGCTGTAACGGGCAACAATCGAAGCAAGCTGCCGGACTTTCATTTCGGCTCTCTTGCTGGTGTACGGCTCGGCGGCAAAATGAATCGCATCAAGCGTCAGTCCTCTTTTTGCCATCATATAGCCGGCAACGGGACTGTCGATACCGCCCGAAATGAGAAGCGCCGCTCTGCCGGATGAGCCGACGGGCATACCGCCTGCACCCTTGAGCTGATTGCCGTGGATAAACACGTTTTTATCTCTTACTTCAACATTGACGATGATATCGGGATTGTGAACGTCCACTTTGAGCGACGGAATCTTCGAAAGAATGTAGCCGCCGACCTCACGGCAGATTTCAGGGCTTGTAAGCGCAAACTTCTTGTCGCTTCGTTTGGCGTTGACCTTAAAGGTTTTCGCCGCACGAAGTTCATCGGACAGCATCAGGAGCGTATCTTCCTTGATTTTTCCGATGTCCTTTTCGCTGACCCCCGCAACCGAAAAGCCTACGATGCCGAAAACGCGGCTGACGCGTTCGACCGCTTCGTCAAAATCGACATTTTCGTCAAGCGGCTCGGCGATAACGGTGGACTGAGATTTCATGAATTTGAACTCTCCCAAGGGAGAAAGTCTGCGTTTCAGGTTCTTGACTAACATATCTTCAAAGGTCGAGCGGTTCAGACCTTTCAGAACAAGCTCGCCGTTTTTTATCAGGATTACTTTTTTCATAAATTTCACTTTTTCCTTCTGAGTGTTGAAAGTGCCTTGTTGATTCCGTCAAGCAGCATTTCGATTTCCTTTTCTTCGGTAAATCTTGAAAAGCTGATGCGAAGTGACGAATTGATCAGCTCTGTCGGCAGTCCTGCGGCAGTCAGCACCGGGCTTTTATGACCCTTTGCACACGCTGAGCCGGACGAAACGTATATATTCATATTCGAAAGAAGATTCAGCACCGCCTCCGACGGAAGTCCCGGCAAAGAAATGTTGATGATATACGGCAAAGCGTCCTCGGGACTGTTGAGCACAACGCCGTCAATATTTTTCAGCTTTTCGACCGTCATATTCCGTAAAGCCGTTATTCTTTCAAGACTTTTTTTCGTGTCGAGTGCGCCGGCCGCGCCATAGAAGCCTGCAATCGCCGGCATCGGCTCGGTACCCGGGCGGATATCTTTTTCCTGACCGCCGCCGACTATGGGAGAAACCAGACGAATGCCCTTTTTTACATATAGGGCACCGGCGCCTTTCGGCCCGTGAATTTTATGGGAGCTGATGCTCATCAGGTCAACACCCAACGAGCGGACGGAAAGCGGTATTTTGCCGAACGCCTGAACGGCATCGACATGAAACAGTGCCGGACAGCCGCTTCTTTTGATGAGGGCGGAAATCTCTTTGATCGGCTCGATCGTGCCGAGCTCATTGTTGACCGCCATCACGGAAACGAGAACCGTTTTTTCGTTCAGCTCATTCTTCAACTGCTCAAGGTCAACACGGCCGAAGCGGTCAACCGAAAGCCGTACGACTTCGTACCCTTCGCTTTCGAGCCGGTCGAACGCTTTCATCACGCTCGGGTGCTCCACGGCACTTGTGATGATTTTATTGCCCTTACGTTTCAAAGCGGAAGCCGCACCGAAAACGGCGATATTGTTGCTTTGTGTTCCGCCGCTTGTAAAGACGATTTCCGACGCCTCACATTTCAAGGCTCCGGCGACGCACTTTCTTGCTTTTTCGAGAAGATCCTCAGCCGCCATACCCCGTTCGTGAAGAGAGGACGGGTTGCCCCAGTTGTTTTTTACGCAGTCAAGCATACAGTCAATCGCCTCAGCGCAGACACGGGTCGTTGCGCTGTTATCCAGATAAGCTTCCGTAGGGCACACCTCCTCACAATAATCCTAACTATTATACAATAAAATCTATATATATGCAACGACAGAATAAAAAAATCTCGCAGGAAATTTTTAAAAAATTCGTTAATCTCTTCCAAAAATCACGAAAATTGTTCACAAATCCGCACGGAAGTACCGTTGTTGTATTTTTTATATTCCGGGATTATTTTCACATTTGCTGTCAAAAATATAGTACGAGAGCTTTTTTAACACAACATTAAACCACAATCGGAAAACAAGGAGGATCACAAGATGGAAACCGCCAAACGAAGAAAATATATCAGAATGATATCCTTTCTGACTGCCGTAACACTGTTATTCGGCGTGTGTGCCGTCGTGAACGCCGTCAAGGCCAATAAGTATCGGACACTGATGCTTGCTTCTTCTCAGCGGGCAATCAGCGAGCTTTGCGAAAATCTTGACAGCATCACGGTTTCGCTTCAGAAAGGACTTTACTCTTCTTCCGGCCCGATGCTTGCCGAAATCTGTGAACAGCTCAACCGCTGTTCCTCTTGCGCCAAGGTGAGTCTCGGTCAGCTTACAAACGAGGACATGGTAACAGACACCATCTATAAATTCTTGTCGCAGGTCGGCGATTTCACTTCTTCGGTCAACAAAAACGCCGAAGAAAACAAGCCCATCGGACAAAAAGAGCGAGAATCACTCGGCAAGCTTTATGAATACTCACAGTCATTGAGCGAAGGGCTCGGCACGGTCAGAGACGGCTGCTTTGACGGATCGGTTTCGCTTGAAAAAGCGTCAAAGCTGATTACGTCGGATGCGGACGGCGAAAGCGCCTATTATGTTGACTCGGTCAACGATGCCGAACAGTCGCTTGCCGATTATCCGACGCTGATTTATGACGGTCCGTTTGCTGACAGCGTACTGGAGCGGGACGCGGAAATGCTGAAAAACGAAAACGTCATCACCTTCTCGGATGCCAGAAAAAAAGCCGCCGGATACATCGGCGCAAAACCGACCGAGCTGAAACGGGAAAGCGACGAAAACGGAAAGCTTTCAATGTACTGCTTTTCCAAAAGCGGAAAAACGGTCGCCGTGACCAAAAAAGGCGGCTATCTCGGTTATATCACAAACCCCGATTATTCGGGCATTGTCTCCATCAACGAAAAAGAAGCCGTCAAACGTGCCAAAGCGTATCTTGACAAAATCGGTTATAAAAACATGAAAGAAAGCTATTATTCGATCTATGACGGCGTATGCACGGTGAACCTTGCTTACGAAGCGGACGGCATAACGTATTATTCGGATCTTATCAAGGTCAGTGTCACGCTTGACAAGGGCGAAATCGCCGCCGTTGACGCAAGAGGATATCTGATGAATCATTGTTACCGGAACGTAAGCGAGCCGAAAATCACCGAGAAGCAGGCAAGAGAAACGCTCTCGGATTCGCTGACTTTTTTAAACGGAAAAAAAGCGATGATTCCGACAAAATACGGCGGAGAACGGCTTTGTTACGAGCTTCACTGTAAGGACGGCAAAAATCAGGAGGTTCTGATTTATGTTGACACCGAAACCGGGGAAGAAACGGACATTCTTTTGCTGTTGTATTCGGACAACGGTGTTCTGACAAGGTAACACGGATTACAAAAGAACAGAAAACCGCCTGACCCCGGGCGGCTTTTTTTCGTCCGGCAGACGCTTTGGACACTTGTATTGACAATATATTTGCGATGTATTATAATGCTTTTGGTGATAAAATTATGAAAATTTCAATTTAAAATATAAGCCGGACAGACGCTTACATAAAAACCGATGAAACGAAACGTTTTAAAAAGTTGAAAGCCGGAAAGTCGGCTTGTATTGACGTACAAAAACCCCACGCGAAACTGCTTGTCAAACCGAAAGGGAACACATCATACAGCGATACGGCAAGTATTTTTACGGTCTTGAGCGAATATAGCTTCAACGCTTCGGATAAAATGATGCTTACCCTCTCTTTTGAAAAAGCCAAGGCGGACATTGACACGGTGTTCCATGTTTTTCGCCGTGTATCGTTAAAAGGCTTTGACCGCCCGTTCGATGTCTCTTTCCGTGTTATTCCGCCGAACAAAATCAAAAACGGCATATCGGGCTTTTTCTGGGAGCTGCTTGCGAATTTTTTTCTTGATGTCGGTTTGCCGGTTTTGTTCGGACTGATTGTCTGGGCAAATACCGACAGTGTTGTGAAAAGTCTGATTGCGGCGGCAGTGACGCTCGCTTTGCTTACCGTCATCACGCTCGGTACGGAAAAGCTTTTCGATAAACGCCACGACCGAAGAAGAAAAAGAAGGGGACTTCCGAGTGAAAAGGAACCGATAGGACTGAATCAATGTCTTGACCCCCGGATATATTGACTGTATGTTTAAAAAGGCTGGTTTTTAAAGGAGGGCATGATGGAAACTGAAGTCAAAAAATCAAAGTTGAAAACGGTTGTCTTGCCGGCTCTGATAAGCTTTTTGCCGGTGTTCGTATATCTGCTTTTCGGCAACACGCCGTTTGCCGGCGTTTTCGTTTCGGTGTACACATTGGCGGCGTTTGTCCTCGCTTATTTTTCGACGGCGAAAAAGGGGACGCTGATGTTAAACCCCTTTAACCTTCCGGCGGTCGGAGGCTTTATTGCGGTGATTTCGCATCTTCAGTATGCGGATATTTGTATGAGTCGATTCTGGATTCAGGGAATTTTCATTTTTTACGGGTTCTGGGCGGTTACGGCAATCGGTATCAATCTTTTCAATCACGACAAGGGCGTATCAAAACGGTATCATAAGCTTGTTATCGTGGTTGCTTTCTTTTTCGCCGTAAGCTGTTGTTCCTTTCTGGTCAACACCGCTTTCGATAAAAGCGAACCGGTAACGGCCAGGGCAGAAATCATCAGAACGTGGGCGGCTCGCTCAGGAGGAAATCACCGGTTTCTTGTCTCATCGGACGAAAGACCGTACGGTGCTTCGCTGAAATCACTGATCGTAAATGTTAGCGAACAGGCGTTTGAGGATTTTGAAAAAGGTGACACGGTTTCGGTCAGCGTCAGAAAAGGTGCGCTCGGCATCAATTACTGCCGTTTTGTCGAGGACGGATATACGGGTGAGAGCATATGGGACGTGCAGTTTGAATGAATGGATCATGCGTAATTGCTGTAGCGGTTTTCTGCGCGACAAGCGTCTCACATTCGGGTACATGGCAGAAATGAAATTAAACGGCATGAAATCGAAAAGAACCTTGATTTTCTTTCTCTTTTCGTTTATGATATAATCAGGATATTATGGAGGTATTTTCAATGATTGATAAAAGTATCAGGCAACTTGTTTCGTACGCACTTGACTGCGGACTGATTGAAAAAGAGGATGAAATCTACTGTACAAACCGACTGCTTGAAATTCTCGGTCTTGATGAATACAACGAGCCGGAAGAACCCCTTGAAAAAGCAGAGCTTGAAGACATTCTGAACGTTCTTCTTGACTATGCTGCCGAAAAGGAGATCATCAAAAACGATGTCACAAGCCGTGATCTTTTCGACACCAAACTGATGAGCGTTTTTGTTCCGAGACCGTCTTATATCATCAACAAGTTCTCTTCCTTGTACGAAAAGTCACCGAAAGAGGCTACGGACTTCTATTATCGGTTCAGCCGTGACACCGATTACATACGCCGCTACCGTGTTTCCAAGGATCTCAAATGGAAAAGTGAAAGCGACTACGGCGAGCTTGACATCACCGTCAATCTTTCCAAGCCCGAAAAGACTCCCGAAGAGATTGCGGCGGCGAAAAAAGCAAAGCAGAGCGGTTATCCGAAATGTCTGCTTTGCCCCGAAAACGAGGGCTACGCCGGAAGAATGAATCACCCGGCAAGACAGAATCACCGGATTATCCCGATCACCATTGACGGCAGTGAATGGGGCTTCCAGTATTCGCCCTATGTTTACTACAACGAGCACTGCATTGTTTTCAACAAGAAGCATATCCCGATGAAAATTGACCGATCGGCTTTTCGCAAGCTGTTTGACTTTGTCAAGCTTTTCCCACATTACTTCATCGGCTCGAATGCGGATTTGCCGATCGTCGGCGGTTCCATTCTTTCTCATGAGCATTTCCAGGGCGGCAACTATGAATTCGCCATGGCAAAGGCTCCGATTGAAAAGACCTATACCGTAAAAGGCTTTGAAGATGTCGAAGTCGGACGGGTCAGATGGCCGATGTCGGTCATTCGTATCAGCGCAAAGGACACGGACAGACTTGTTGAGCTTGCCGACCGCATTTTGACCAAGTGGAGAAGCTACACGGACGAAAGCTGCTTCATTTTTGCCGAAACCGACGGAGAAAAGCACAGTACCATCACGCCGATCGCAAGAAAACGCGGCGATAAGTTCGAAATGGATCTTGTTCTTCGCAACAACATTACGACCGAAGAGCATCCGTTTGGCGTTTTCCATCCGCACAAGGAGCTTCACAACATCAAGAAAGAGAACATCGGCCTGATTGAGGTTATGGGACTCGCGGTTCTTCCGGCAAGACTGAAGACAGAGCTTAAAGAGCTTGAAAAAGCGATTCTCGACGGCAGGGATATCAAGGAAAACGAAACAATCGCCAAGCATGCCGACTGGGTTGCTTCCTTCAAAGACAACTATACGTTTACCGCCGAAAATACGAAAGACATTTTACAAAACGAGGTCGGAAAGGTCTTTGCAAAAGTACTCGAACACGCCGGTGTTTTCAAGCGTGACGAAAACGGCTTTGCGGGCTTTGACCGCTTCGTTGAGTCGGTATAAAAAGCACGAAAAAGCGACACTTTATCCTGGAAGTGTCGCTTTTATACTGCGACTCCGGCATTGGATCCACTCGGTGACCGATGCATGGTAAGTGGATTTTGCCGGCATAAGATTTGCAAAACCGTGTAAATTTTATTGACACAAAAATGGCGGTGTACTATAATGACAGCGATACGAAGAAATCATTACGAAAAGGAGAACAAGTATGATCTATTCCAATTGGATGTCTTATATTAAAGACGATGTAAAAATCACGAAGCTTGTCATTCCCGGTTCGCACAATGCCGGAAGCTACGGCATGAATGCCATGGCATGCTGTCAGGACGATAATCTGTATCTTCAGATTCTTTACGGTATCCGTCAGTTCTGTCTGCGGCTGGACACGGATAAGAAGGGTAGAATTCACCTTGCTCACGGAATTACAAAAGGCGATCTGTTCGAAAACGCGCTCAAGGATATCCGGCGTGCTCTTGACGAAAATCCGTCGGAAATACTTTTTCTTGATATCAGAGAGTACTATCCCCAGAATTTCGGTCCGGTCACACTGCGGTACAGCGCAGATCCGAAGCAGGTCGATGCCCTTCTCGAAAAATATCTTGAGCCGGAAAAATACGCTTATCACGACTTTGATAAGATCAGTGAGGTTACTCTCGGCGATATCCGCAAGGCAGGCAAGCGATATATCCTGATTAATGAAAACGAGGATTATCGGTACAGCCGAAGCTGCGATCAGATTTTCCCTTGGGATAAAACCCGTAACGGCATGAAAGCGAAAAATTACGCTGCGGTTGCTCTGAAGTTCTTCGATGAAGAACAGACCGATGGCCTTTACTGGTTCCAGACGCAGCAGACGCCGAACCCGGGAACCGAAGTCGGACTGACAACGCCGAGAAAGCTTGATCTTGATATGAGAAAGTATTTTCCGGATCTTATGAATCGGATTGAAGAAAATGCATTTTACCTTGAAAGCGCCAATATTATTGCCGGCGACTTTATGACGCTTGACTTTATGAAAAGTAAAACGATTCTCAGACTGAATCTTGCGAAAGACAACGTAATTGCGGACAAAGAAAAGGAATACGGCGAGCTTCTTGCATAAAGAGACGGTTTAATTTTTAAAAAAGGACTGAAAGAAAATGAAAGTTACGGTTATCGGAAAATACGGTCCCTACGGAAAGGCGGGAGTCGGTGCGGCAAGCTGTTACCTTGTGGAAAACGACGGCGAATACCTTGTTATGGATATGGGCGCCGGGACGCTTTCAAGGCTGATGGCGGCGGTTGATATGAAAAAGGTCAACTATATTTATTTTTCGCATCTGCATTATGACCATACGAGCGATTTCCTCGTATTCCGGTATCTGCTCGAAGACCTTGACCACAAGGTCACGGTTTTTGCAAGATATGAGGACAGCGAATGGTACAGATTGCTGTTTGACCACCCGATGATTGAGGTTGTGAATATTGATACAGACAGCGTAGTCGAGGTCTGCGGTCTTACGCTCACTTTCTGCGATGTCAACCATCCCGTACCTTGTTTCGGTGTTACGATCCGCCAAAAGAACGGTAAAACGCTTTGCTATTCGGGCGATACGCTCGACTGTGAAAATGTCGAAAAGCTTCTTGCTGAAGGGGACTATGTTCTTCTTGACTGTGCAAGACAGCCGGACTTTAAAGGACCGCATATGAATATCAATCAGGCAAAGGCATTCGCAGTCCGTCATCCCGACACGATGATTATGGCAACCCATCAGTCAACCGAATATGACCCGGAAAAGGATTTTGAGGGCATCTCCAATCTGATTTCGGTTCAAGAAGGTAAAACGTATATTATTTAAACACGGAGGAAGAAAAATGAAGCACTATGAATCGGTGATCATCGGTCATATCAGTGAGGACAACAACATTGACCATGAAGATCACGCTATGACGATCTGCGGCGGAGCGGTTCTTTATTCGTCGGCTTCAGCAGCGGCGCTCGGACATAAGGTTGCGGCGGTTACACGGCTTGCCGAAAAAGATTTCGACCGTCTTTCACAGTTCACGCTTGACAAAGATGATATCTATGTCATCAAGTCCGAAAACTCAACGACGATGCGGAACAAGTATTTTACCGCCGACAAGGAAAGACGGCTTTCGTCCTGCCTTTCGATCGGCGATCCGTTTGCGTGTGATGATATCGACAAGCTCTCTATCACGGGCGACATCTATCATTTTGCCGGTCTTGTTTACGGCGACTTTCCGAACGAGCTGATTAAAAAATGTGCAAAGCTCGGCAAGGTTGCCGTCGATGTGCAGACCTGCCTGCGTCACGTTGACCGCAAGGACGGCTCGATGTATTTTGAGGATTGGGCGGACAAAAAGGAAATGCTTCCCTATATTGACTTTCTCAAGACCGATGCGGCGGAGGCCGAGATCATGACGGGGCTTACCGACCGACTGGAAGCGGCAAAAACGCTTCATTCGTGGGGGGCGAAGGAGATTCTCATTACCCACAACACCGAGGTGCTTGCCTTTGACGGAAAGAATGCGTATACCTGCCCGATAAGAGCGAGAAATCTAAGCGGAAGAACGGGACGGGGCGATACGACCTTTGCCGCCTATATTACCGAGCGGCTTCAAAAAAGCGTCCCCGAAGCACTTTTGAATGCAACGGCGATTGTTTCTTTAAAAATGGAGACACCGGGCGTTTTCAAGGGAACCCGGGAAGATGTTGAAGCCTATAAAAAAGAGTTTTACGGCGATTTTCTGAAAGCGTAAAAATCAGATATAATGTGCGGTGTCTTTTTGCGGATACCGCATTTATCTTTTGGGTGCTGCCGGCAGATTTGACTTGAAAGCGAAAATATGATAAAATCAGTTTGTTTTTTTGATATACTTTTGTAAAGCCGGTGAAAGAATGAAACCACAGCTTCTGGATACAATAGACAAAATTTTCGGAACAAGACATAAAAAAGCCGATCCGAAAGCCGAAAGAAAAAAGCAGATGAGAAAAAAGAAAATTGACAGCAGATTTGTTGTTCTATTTTTTGGTGTTGTTCTGGTTTTATTGGTTGCCGTTTCCGTTGTGACCGTGATATCGGAGCGTGATGACAGTCCTGTCCCGGAAACTTCCGTCGAAGCCGAAGCGTCGGCGGAAGGCGCTCTTGAAACGTCATCGGAGGGAGAAATCAGCGAAGAACAGCTGCCGCTTCAAGCGAACATTCTTCTGGCTTTCACCGAGGACGGTAACAGCGGACTTGAACTGCTCAGCGTGATGAATGTTGACTCTGAAACCGAAACCGTTAAAATTTCATACATTCCGGTCAGTACGGTTCAGCAGGTCAAGAACTTTTCCGGAACCATGAAGGAACACATTGAAAACGGCGGAATCGGGGAGCTTCTTTTGGCGGTCGGAAAATATGCCGGAATCAGCATGGATCGGTATATTTGTCTTGATGAGGCGGATTTTGTCGATGTAATGAAAGAGGTCGGTGAGTTCGAAGTAAACATAGAAGAAGAAATCAATCATGAATACAACGGGATCAACTTTATCATTGACAAAGGCATACATTCGTTTGCGCCGGACGCGATGCTGCGCTATATTGTTTATCTTTGCCAGACGCTGTCGTCCGACACAAAGCCGCTTACCGATATCATAATCCGGATTGCCGAGAGGCTGATTGCTGACGAAAACGGAAACAAAACAACCTCGGAAAGCTATGAAGAGGTGATCAATTACGTTGATACGGATATTTCCGCCATTGATATTGTTAACTATTCTCAGGCAATATCGGAGCTTTTTGACAGCGGTGTACTCCGCGGTATCGAAATTGAACCGGACATCGGAAATCTTGTCACGGAATAAAAATATTTGAAAGGATCGCCCTGCGAAGAATCGGAACGATTTTCTCCGGCTGCTTTCGTCGGGCGGTTTTTGCGATTATCCATATGAGGGCGGTATGAAAAAGGAGGAAAGACGACAAAACACCAAAACGAAAAGCAAAACGGTCAAAAAAAATAATAAAAAATGTATGTGTTAAAATGATGTGACCCAAAAAGAAAGAGAAGTAACTTCAAAATATGGTATAATGAAATAACCAAACAACATTAACCAAGAAAGAAGTACTTCTCATGGACATCTTAACACAAGAAGCAAGAAAAAAGCAAG
>JALEYA010000140.1 GCA_022779945.1 Oscillospiraceae bacterium
GACGGTACGGCATATATCCGGGCGACGAATATTTATGACAGAAGCACCTATATTCTTGACAGCTATTATGTGTCGAGATAAAAAAATAAACGGACTGCACCGAAACGACAGTCCGTTATTTTTTATGTCTTTGTGCTTTAAGAAGTCTTATCCTGAGACTTTTCATACTCCTGGATATACTTTTCGCTTTCCGCTTTGATAAACATTTTTCCGCCTTTTTCGCTTGCGGTCATAAAGCAGTGAATTGCTTTGATGGGTTCGTTCGCCGCACGGTACACAAGCCCTTTGTAAAAGCTGTCAAACGCGACGACGTAATTCGAAGCGTCGGAGGGCTGGAGACTGTCGGCAATTCTCAATGCGGCTTCAAGATTTCCGCCGCTTAAATACGACAGCATTTCCATCTGGCTTAAAACAACGGTGTACGCTTTCTGTCCGGACGAAATTTTGCCGAATTCGGCTTTTGCTTTGTCGAAAGCGATCATCATGTTTTGGCGGTCACCGAGAAAGAAAGAGGCTTTGAAAATATCCACGGCAGAGGCAAAACGATATTCCGCTTTTTTGTCGTTCGCAAGCGGCACGGCATAATTCACACACGCGACAAAGTCTCCGCTGGCTAACGCCGCTTTGGCTGAAGACGCAGCAATATCGGAGGCGGTGGTCAGCTTGCGGTTCATGCTTGTCCGTACCGCAAAATACTTTTCGGGGTCACATTCGTTCAACAGAATGTTTTCGACTCTTGCCATATCAAAAGCGCCGATGAAGAAAAACACGATACATTCGGCGGCAACGATCAGAAAAATGGCAAATCCGGGAAGTCCCACCCCATAGTGAATGGTCTGAGAAGACGGCATACGGGTGACTTCGATATCCCCGAGGAAAAGAATGCTGACAGAAAGCGTCAGAATAAACAGGAAAATCAGAAACCGACGTCTGCGTTTCGTCTTTTTGATAAGATTATTAAATTCAGTATTCATTACATCACCTACAAACTATTCTTGTAGAAGTTTATCATATAAATATCAGCAAGTCAACAAAAAATGAGAACCGGGAAAACCGGAACCGAACCGCTCCCACGAAAAACAATAGTTTATCGGCAGAGACCTCTGACACGGACATATTTTTCTGAAAACAAGGAATACTAAAACGGACATTGCACAACACAGTTTTTTTTATTCATACAAGTTTAGGAGGCTTTTATGACAGACGACACGATACACCTTTTAAAAGAATGTGACAGCGGTACCAAAACAGCCGTAAATTCCATACGGCAGGTTCTGGACAATGTGAAAAACAAGCAGTTATGTGACCTGCTTTCCGATTCGCTGAAAGCGCACGAGGAAATAGGGGATGAGCTGCATTCCCGTCTTTCCGAACTGGGAGAGAGGGGAAAAGAACCGTCTCAGGCAGCAAGGCTTTCCGCATGGGTAAAAATCAATTTCAGTCTTTTGGGTGATGACAGTGACAAAACGATTGCGTCGCTTATGACGGACGGGTGCAATATGGGCGTCAAACAGCTTGGAAAATATAAAAACAAATATCCGACGGCAGACAGGGAGTCGCAAAGAACGGCGGAAAAGCTGATAAATGAAGAAACGGCACTTTGCGAAAAACTGAGACCGTATCTTTAATAGGATACTTTCAAAAACAGTTCACAAAACGAGACAAACTATAGTTTGTCGGAACTTTCATTAAAATGAGTTTTGGGCAGCCACACGGGGCTGCCCCTACGCGGTTTACGGCTCGGGCACTCAGTTTTCCAACAAGTACAGCGACACCCGGCATTGGTGTCGCCTTGTGACCGTCACACGCCCACATTAAAATTCACCGCTCCGCTCGGGGTATAAATTTTCGTTTTCGAGCGCAAATCTCATCAACGTCATTCCTTTAATTGTTCATAATAATTCTTAAGAACACAAAAGTAGGTTTTTAAAAGGAAATTGTTGACAAAAGACTTCAAATGTGATAGTATCAACATACAGTAAGGTTCCTTTTAAAGGGGAGTAGCTTTCGCTGCAAATCACCAATTCACGCCTTGACCTTCCAAGGCTGGTTTGCAGGCCTTATATGGCAGCAAGACCTTTAACAGAGTTTGTGTTGTTTTTAACGCACATTCTGCTAAGGGTCTTTACTTTTTAAAAAACTCTTTTAGAAAGGTTTGAACAAAAATGAAGTATTATCTGTCACCCGTCGAAGAGGTCTTCGGCGAAGTCAAAAGTGCGCCCGACGGCATTACCGAACAGGAAGCCGCCGCACGACTTGAGCAAAACGGAAAGAACAAGCTCCAGGAAGCCAAGAAGATTTCGGTATTTGCAAGATTTATGGCGCAGCTGAAAGATCCGATGATCATTATCCTGATCGTCGCCGCTGTGATTTCGGCCATTACGGGCTTCTTTGAAGCCAAGCAGGCTGGAACGACCTTTGTTCCGACCGAC
>JALEYA010000052.1 GCA_022779945.1 Oscillospiraceae bacterium
ATCATCTTTTGTAAGCGGGCCGTTGAAATCAAGCGTGACCGTTTCACTTCCCAAGTGAAAGCCCACGTTGTCATAGCCGTAAAGAGAATGCACAATTCCCGAAAAAATATGCTCGCCCGAATGCTGCTGCATATCGGAAAACCGCTTTTCAAAGTCGATTTTTCCCGTAAGAACGGTACCGACACGGAGTTTTTCGGAGTTTTCCTTTGAATTTTCAACAATATGCAGAATTTTTCCACATTCAATCTGAACATCCTCAACGTACACATCACTGAGGACTCCTCTGTCCGAGGTCTGTCCGCCGCCCTCAGGGAAAAAGGCGGTACGGTCAAGCACGACGTGCAATTTTTCGCCGACTTCGTAAAGGTTAATTACTTTACACTCGAATTCAGTCACATAACTGTCAAGGTCATAAAGCTTTTCGGTCATCATGATAACAAGCGGACCGAAAGAGCGGTCTTCAGGCTTCTTCCGGTCGATTCCTTTCTTTGATTTTACGCAGATATTTCTGCTTTTTCCGTTGTCTCTATTTTTTTCTTTTTTTCGGGAAGCTGGGCGACAATAATGGCAGCGAACATCAGCACACAGCCAATGGCCTCTCTGACGGACGGAATCTGTTTCAAGACAAGCATACCCGTCAGAACGGCGAAAACCGATTCCAGACTCATGAGCATTGAAGCAATTGTCGGCTCGGTTTTCTGCTGACCGAGAATCTGAAGCGTATAGGCAACACCGCTTGACATGATACCCGAATAGGCAATTGAAAGAGCGGCACCCTTAATAAGCTCGGGTGACACGTCCTCAAAAAGCAGCATCGGAATTCCGGCAATGATGCCCGTCACAAGGAACTGAACGCAGGAAAGCTTCACACCGTCCACCTTCGGCGAAACATAGTCGATGACAAGAATATGAATCGCGTACACAACCGCACAGCCGAGTACATAAAGATCGGACAGTCTTACCGAATTATCCGTCACACAAAGAAGATACAGTCCGCCAAGCGACACAGCAACGCAAAGCCAGATGACCGGTCGGATCTTCTTTTTAAAAAACAGGCTGAAAATCGGAACAAGAAGAATATACAAAGCGGTAATAAAACCAGCCTTTCCCGGCTCTGTACCCCGGTCGATTCCGAACTGCTGTAAAAGTGAAGCAACACAAAGCGCCGCACCGCAGGCAAGACCGCCGAAAAGGAAGAACTTTTTCTCTTTTTTTGTTTCAAGCTTTTTGTAGGTGCCGTTTTTCTTCTTGACCGAATCCATAATCAGAATAACGGGTAGAAGTGAAAACGCACCAAGCAGACTGCGAAGCGAAATGAAGGTAAACGGGCCGACATATTCCGCTCCCGTCGTCTGGGCAACAAAGGAGCTGCCCCAGATGATAGCGCAGACCGTCAGCATCAGACTTCCGGTAAGACTGTTTTTTCTTGATTGTGTCATTTTTTCATCGTCCTTATATATTTTTTATGCCAAAGCGGGAATGAATCGCCCCAAAAATTCGAAGCCGTAATAAATGAGAGGTGCGAAAACAAGGGCAGGAAAGAAGTTTGCAACCTTGATTTTTGTAATACCGGTCAGGTTAAGACCCAAGGCAAAAATCATCAGCGAACCGACGCAGGTAATTTCGGCAATTGCCGGATCGCTCAGCACAGGTGCCAGCAGTCCCGAAAGCAAGACCAGTCCTCCCTGAAACACGAGAACGAAAAGAGAGGCGAAAATCACGCCGATTCCGAGCGACGCCGAAAGCATCATCGACGAAAAGAAGTCAAGAACGGCCTTTGTATAAAGCGTTGTGCAATCGCCCTTGAGTCCGGCTTCCAGTGAGCCGACAATCGTCATTGCACCGATACAGAAAAGCAGACTTGCCGTAACAAAGCCCTGCGCGACGCTCGACTTGTCCGACGAGTTGCCGACTTTTTTGGAAAGAAAGTCGCCGACGCTGTTGATCCGCTTATCAAAGTCAATCAGTGTGCCGACAATCGCGCCCAGAACCATGGAGATGATCGCAACAAGGGTGTTTTCGCCCTTGAGCATACCCGAAATTCCGATACAGACCGTGCAAAGACCCAAGCCGATCATAACGGCATCGGAATACTTTTGCTTGATTCCCTTTTTCATAATCAGCCCGATCAGACTGCCTATAATAACCGTCGCGACATTGACCAATACGCCCGGCATGTTGACACCCCCAACAAAACGCGTTAAGAATTATTATACAATATTTGTTCCGGGTGTGCAAGCGTTTCCGGTATTTTTTCGGTTTAAATTGTGAAAGCGACTGCAAAACAAAAGATCCGTCCGAAAAAGTCAGACAGACCTTATAAAAATCGTTTTTCAGCCGAGATACTCGTTCAACACCGCAAGATGCATACAAAGGGCACTTTCAAGCGCTTTTTCGTCGGGTACAAAGCGGCTGTTGTGAAGCGGATATTCACTTCCGGCGCCGATATGGTAAAAACAGCCGGGTGTGTTGTGAAGATAATAGCCGAAATCCTCGGTTGTCATTGTCGGCGTTCTCAGTACAAACACTTCATCATCGGAGAAGTATTCTCTTGCCGTTTTTTCAACCGTCGCCGTTTCCTTATCGTGATTGATAACGCTCGGGTAGCTTTCGTGAAGCGTGATTTCGGCTTTGCACTCCCGGCTTTCGGCGATCGCTTCGCAAACGGCGCAAAGCTTCTTTTTCATGAGAATTCTTGTTTCGGGGTCAAGCGTGCGGATTGTACCCGAAAGCTCGGCATAGGGCGGAATAATGTTGCACGCCGT
>JALEYA010000143.1 GCA_022779945.1 Oscillospiraceae bacterium
GACGGAAACGCCATGCCCAGGGTGGCGGTGATGCCGCCGATGGTGCCTTTTTGCTTATAGCCGACAAAGGTCGCGGTGTTGATGGCGATAATTCCGGGCGTGCACTGACCGATGGCGTAATAGTCCATCAGTTCCTCCTGGGTCGCCCAGTTTTTCTTTTCAACAATTTCCTTTTGCAGCATCGGAAGCATGGCGATACCGCCGCCGAATGTGAAGCCGCCGATTTTGGCAAAGGTCAGAAAAAGCTCTAAAAGCTGTTTCAAAGTGAATACCTCTTTTCAAATAACAGCGGGAACGATTCTTACCGCCCCCGCATAAAATCTTGTAATTATTGATTGAGTTCCTGAGCCATCATCCGGTCCATCAAGCCTTTTTTCTTTTCTTTCTTCGGCTTGTATGCCGGGGGATTTTCCATCTTTCTGCGGGCTTTCTGACCGCTTGCGGAAGCGAGATAACGGTTGACCTCAATGACCGGCGGCGCCATGGTTTCGCTCATATAGTCCACGCACTGCGCAAGCAGGATCTGGTCGTTGTTCAGCTCGCCGAGAATCGTTACGGCAATCAGCGACTGCGTTTCGTTTGTGCCGTCCTCGTAAATTTCGTTGAGAACCTGGAAAAGCTTTTTCATGGTGGCGGGCTTGTTTTCTTTGATGGCGGCAATCACCCTCGGCGTGCCGTAGTTTACGAAAAATTCCTCCGCCAAAAACTCGCCGTACCTGGCAAGGCTTTCTTTGTAGCGGTCACGAAGGTCGGGGAAAACGATGCAAAGACGGCTCGCAAGGGTGTTCGGGTCGTAAAATGAACCGTGCTTGACGGCGTTTTTCGAAACGGTCTGAGGGGATGCCTTGGCTTTTGCGGACTTTTTGGAAATGTCCTTTTTGCCGAATTTTGAGGTAAGCGTTTCGTTGAACTCGCCGACGACATATTTTATGTCCTTTTCTTGTGCATCGGAAGAAAGCAGGGACGCTACAAGCCGTTTCGCTTTGCTTTCGTCCGCATCGGCTTCTTCGGAAAATAAAAGAGTGAGGATTTCGTTTTCATATTTCAAAGTGAGAACGGATTCCTCTTTTTTATATCGCAAAAGGCAGGCACTTCCGGTTTCTTCGACTTTGCTTTCACTTTCGAAACCGTATTTTACGGCTGTGTCCCGAATACCGTCCGCAACCTTTTTAAACAGATCGACATTAACGCTCATGGGTTTATCTCCTTCAATCAGTGAATATATTCTTTGCAATTATAACACAATTAAACGGAAAAGTCACTAATTATTTCAAAAAATATTGTTTTTTCAAAGATGTAAATTAGTGATTGACTTTGCTTTCATACTACACTATAATATGTTTATACCATATAAGGAGGAATTTATATGAAAAACAACATTTCGAAAAGAACAGTCAGCTTTATTTTTGCTCTTGTTTTACTGCTTTCTTCGTTTTCTGTTCCTGTTTCGGTGAATTTTGCTGCGGACAATGCAATCACGGCTTCGGCTGCTTCAACGAAGCTGGCAAAGGTTACGGGACTGAAGGCTACTGTTGGCGTCACTTCGGTTGCGCTCAGCTGGAAAAAGGTTTCGGGTGCTTCCGGATATAACATCTGCCGCTACGACACGGCGAAAAAACGCTATGTATCCGTCGCTAATGTGACGAACACGAAGGCAACCGTGAAAAAGCTTCATGCCGCAACCGCATACCGTTTTGCGGTCAGAGCCTATAAAAAGTCCGGCAAGTCGGTTTCTTACGGTGCGTTTTCTTCTCGGGTTGCCGTTGTGACCCGTCCGTATACGGTAACCGGCATCAAAGCGGCAAGAACCGAAAACAGCATTCTGCTGTCCTGGAATTCACAAAACAAGATCACCGGATATGTTGTGTACCGCTATGATACCGCCAAGAAAAAGTACGTCACCGCGGCGAAGACAAAGGCGGCAACCGTTACGCTGAACGGACTGAAAGCCGGTACGAACTATTATTTTATCATCAGAGCTTATGTCACCGTCGGCAAAACCAACTATTATTCTTCTCTTTCCGAGAAGGTGAAGGTTCAGACGCTGAAAACCGGCTATAAGATTTCGAAATACCATAAGATCGTAAACGGCGGAAAGTACACAATGGATGCCGTGGTAAAAGATGCGGGCAGTTCAGAAAAGCTTCCCTTTACGTTCGCTTATAATAAAGGCAGTTTTGCCATGAAGAGTACGGTTGACGGTATGCAGGCCCGGGTCATTTACAACGCAAAGAACAAAAAAACCTATATGGTATTGGATCAGATGCGTACCTATTCAAGACTCAGCGAAGATATGATGGGTGGAGAGCTGAATGCCGAAGATTTTGCCGGCGCATTTGCGGCGCCGGTATACGGTAACATCAAAACCGGAACCAAGACGATCAGCGGCAAAAAATATTATTATGAGTTATTCAAAACGATTGATTCCGGTGCTGTTGTCTGCTACTTCAGCGGCTCAACGATCGTACGGGTCGATTCGTATGACAGCGGCAAATATGAGTCAACTCTTTTAATCAAAAAATTCACCGCATCCGTTGATGAGTCACTTTTCAGAATTCCGAAGTATTACTCGTACTTCAACCTCTCATGGCTGAACGGCTGATAACACCCGTCGGAAAAAACTGTGAATTTTAAAGTTTAATTGAACTTTGGTAAGTAAGATTGAACGGTAAT
Source organism: Oscillospiraceae bacterium (assembly GCA_022779945.1). Lineage (GTDB taxonomy): Bacteria > Bacillota > Clostridia > Oscillospirales > Acutalibacteraceae > UBA6857. The sequence continues at coordinate 2,674 of JALEYA010000143.1, forward strand.
ATTTTTGCCGATGTTTATTTTAAAACTTTCGGGTGATTTAATCTATCGGTTAAAGAAGGCAATCTCCGGGAATTGCTGTGCGGTTTTAGGGGGTTGCCTGAAATCTATTGTTAGGAGGAATTTTTCTTGGACGAAAACGAAAACAAGAAATCTCAGCCGTCCGACGCTCCCGATGAAGTCGATTCGCTTGATAAGGAGCTTGAGGATTTAAGAGATCTGTTCCAGAAGCAGCTTGACGAGGAAACGGCGAAAATGTTGAGCGAAGAAAATGCCGGCGAAGAAACCGGTGAAAAGGAAGAAGCCGAAGCTTCCGGGGATTCCGACGCCGCCGAAAACGAGGAGTATACCGACGAGAACGGTCTTCTGATTCAGCCGCTTGACGAAATCGAAGCTTCTTCGGAGGAAGAGAGCGAACCGGACGGAAAACAAGCCGAAGTGCGTATTTGTGAATGCTGCGGTGAAAATCCGTGTGACACAAGCTTCGGTGAGGATTACCCGTATTGCAGCGAATGCAGAGCGCTCATGAAAGCCAATCCGATCAACCCCTGCGGTATTCTTGCTTTTGTGATTATGGTGGCGGTCTGTGTTGCGTCGATGTTTGTCGCCGCTCCGCTGGTTGACGATTACGATACGCTGCTTTCGGCGCAAACGGCCTACAGCGAAAAGAAGCTGACGGACGCTGTTACCTATTATCAGACCTATCTTACGTCGAAAACGGAAGATGATATTGTTTCTATGACGGCTGTCCGCAATACGATTAACGCTATGACGGTTCTCGGCTATTACGGTGATGCAGATTCCCTGATTGAAACCTATATCAGCGAGTCGAAGATGAAACTCCCGAAATATAAGAAATATGCCGATATCCGAGAAGAATATACGCTTTTAAGCGGCACTTCGGACGTTATCAACAAAACCATTCCCGAAGTTCTGGAAGGCGGGGAGTTCGACTATGACATCGCTGTCAAAAAAGTGGACAAGCTGATTAAAGAGAATAAAACCTCGCAGAAATACAGCGAAGCCTTTCTGGAATATGCAAAGTTCATCGTTATGCTCGCTCACAAAGATGATAATGCCGCACAGATTGCTCAGCTGAAGAAAATCGAAGAGGTGGACGGTGGCAAGCATCCGTGGATCTATATCACCTATATTATTTCCGCTGCCGCAAAAGAGGGTGACATTGAAACGGCAACGGAATACTTCAACAAGGCTCTTGAATTCAATACGCAGGAAATAGCCCTTTATGTTTCTTATGCCGATGCTTACCGTTTCTGTGAGAAGCCCGACGCGGACAAGATGCTTGAAATTGCTCAGCAGGCGGCTTCGGTTTACCCACAGAATGCTTATCCCACGTTTTACAGAACCTACGCGCTGGCGTATCTTCTCAAGGGAGACACGGAAAAGGCGATGACCAATATGGAAAACTATATGCAGAATTGTCAGACCAGTCTTGCCGATATGAATCGATATGCTCTCTGCGCTCTTTGCACAAAGGACGAAGAGACGTACAGCAACGTAGAGTCGATGCTGAAAGCACAGGGATATTCAATCGGCAAAACCGTTCAGCAATACAAAAAAGGCAAGCTTACCCTGAAGCAAGTGCTTACCGATAATGGAGGTGACATTTAATGACGACGCTTACCATTATTACAAGATATCTCACGTTCCCCGGTGCGCTTGTCAGAGGTTTTTTTGAACAGCTTATCTGCCGGATCTGCGGCATTCCCGTTGAGGACAACCGGATCGTAAGAAGAGACGAGCTGAGCGGTCATATCGAGCACGAGCTTTTCCCGAAAGCAAGAGGCGCTTTTGCTATCTGTTTCGTTCCCGCCTTTATGAACGGCATTCTGGCTTTTCTTCTGTGCATTTGTCCGACGGTGAATCTTTTCATGTTCGAGATGAGCGGCGCACTGCAGACGGTTCTCTCCGCCGTTGCGTATTGGTTTGCTTTTTCGCTTTATGTCAACAGCTATCCGACAATTGAGGATATGCTGAACATGAAAGAAAAGGTGTATAAGGAAGGCACGGTCATTCAGAAAATTTTCTATGCGCCCGGATTTTTATTCCTTACAATCGGTGCGTATGCCGAAAAATACTGCATCACATTTCTTCTTGCCGTTGCCGGCTTCATAGGCCTTATGCTTATGTAACCCGGATTCAGAATCAAAATAAAATCACCGTGATCCTGACGGATTGCGGTGATTTTTTAATGGTGTACTTTATTTATGATATTTGGTTCCGGCTTCGATTTGCATGGCACGATAGATCTGTTCAAGAAGCATGACACGCGCCAGCTGGTGCGGAAAGGTCATCGGACTCATCGAAAGGCGGAAACCGCTTCTTTCTTTTACGGCGCGGGAAAGACCGTAAGAGCCGCCGATGATAAAGACAAGACTGCTGTTACCCTGAAGCATAAGATCGGAAATTTTCCGGCTCAGTTCCTGTGACGAAAGCTCCTTGCCCTCGATACAAAGAGAAAAAACAAAGGCGGAGGACGGGATTTTTTCAAGGATTTTCCTGCCCTCGGTTTCGATCGCGGCTTCGATCTCGCTTTCTTTCGGGTTGTCGGAAAGCGAAACGGCGGGAAGCTGAATGATGTTGAGCTTACATAGCGTCGTCAGCCGTTTCCGGTATTCCGTGACGGCTTCGGCAAGGTATTTTTCTTTCAGTTTTCCGATGCAGATGATGGTTACGCTGAGCATACTTAAAACCTCACGATGTCCTCGTAGTTTTCTTTGGGATTGACGGTTAAAAGATAGTCGGAGCCGATTCTGGCCCCGGTTTCTCCGATGGCGGCAAGGCTTGTCTGATACGCCAACTCGGGGATGTTGTTTTCGGTGCTCAGATGACCTAAAAATAGCCGTGTGGTTCCTCTTTCAATCAGCTGAGCGGCCGCGGTCGAACATGCCTCGTTGGAAAGATGCCCCGTGTCCGAAAGGATTCTGCGCTTTAAATAATACGGATACATTCCGTTTTGCAGCATACCGACATCGTGATTCGATTCGAGCATGACCAGTTCACAGCCGACAAGGTTGTTCATGATTTCGTTTGTCATATGGCCGATATCCGTTGCGACGGCGGCTTTTCTTCCGTCGGGCAGGGTGATGCGGTATCCGCAGCTTTCATTGCTGTCATGGGGCGTTTGAAACGGTTTTATAAACAGATCACCGCAGGCAAGTCCGCTTTCGGGAATCTCATCGTACGGAAATTTGCCGTTCAGGACCCCGGCTTCGTCCATACCTCTTAACGTACCGGCGGTCGCATAAACGGGAACGTTAAATTGAGAAGCCAGAACCCGGATGCCGCGTATATGGTCAACGTGTTCATGGGTGACGAAAATCGCCCGAAGAGTCGACGGGTCAAGCTGACGATCCGTAAGCGCCTGCTTGATTCTTTTTGCGCTGACGCCGGCATCGATCAGAATTCCGTCCGACGAAGAACCGATATAGGTGCAGTTGCCGGAGCTTGAAGAAAAAAGAGAACAAAATCTTGCCAAAAAAATCAAATCCTTTGTTTTGTATAAATCAAAACGGCTGATGTAAAATACAACAGCCGTATTCGTTGTTTTGCTATATTAACCGGCGGCGTTTGCTTTGTCGCTGTCGCTGAACTCGCGGCGGTAAATGTCGGCTCCCAGAGCCTTGAATTTTTCGATGTAGTCTTCATATCCGCGGTCGATGTATTGAATATCTTCAATTTCCGTGGTGCCTGTCGCCATAAGACCCGCAACGATCATGGCCGCGCCGGCACGAAGGTCGTTCGCCTTGACGGGTGCGCCGGTCAGTTCCTTAACGCCCTGAAAAACGGCAATGGTTCCGTCAACCTGGACGTTGGCTCCCATCCGGATCAGCTGGTCAACATATTTGAAGCGGTTGTCCCAGACACCCTCCGAAACAAGGCTTGTGCCTTCAGCGACGGTAAGAAGCACGCTGATTTGCGGCTGCATATCGGTCGGGAAACCGGGGTGCGGCATGGTTTTGATATTACAGTGGCGGAATTTACCGCTCGATTCGACACGGAGTGAATCGTCATATTCGGTGATTTTGACGCCGCACTCAATCAGCTTTGCGCTGATGGAATCAAGATGCTTCGGGATAACGTTCTTAATAAGAACATCGCCGCCCGTAGCTGCCGCGGCAGCCATATAGGTTCCGGCTTCGATCTGGTCGGGAATAATGGAATAGGTGCAACCGTGAAGTTCGGTTACGCCGTGGATTTTGATGACGTCGGTTCCGGCCCCTCTTACATCGGCGCCCATTGCGTTCAGGAAGTTCGCAAGGTCAACGATGTGCGGTTCTTTGGCTGCGTTTTCAATAATGGTAAGCCCTCTTGCCTTGACGGAAGCGAGCATAATATTGATCGTCGCACCGACGGAGACCTTATCCATATAGATCGCGCTGCCCGTCAGCCGGTCGGCCTTTGCGTTGACCATGGCGCTTTCGAGATTGACGTTTGCGCCTAAAAGCTCAAAGCCCTTGATATGAAGGTCGATCGGACGGACACCGAAGTCACAGCCGCCCGGAAGAGCTACCTTTGCACGGCAGAAACGACCCAGAAGAGCGCCTACAAGATAATAAGAGGCACGAAGTTTTTTTGTCATTTCGTGCGGCACTATATAGGAGTTGACATTTCGGGTGTCATATTCGATTGTATGTTTGTTGATGCGTTTAACTTTTGCGCCCATGCTTTCAAGGATTTTTGTCATGCATGTAACGTCGCTGATGTTCGGTAAATTTTCGATACGGCATACGTCCTGGGCAAGCAAAGCGGCGGGTATGATAGCGACAGCGGCATTTTTTGCGCCGCTGATCTCTACCTCGCCGGTAAGCCTGTTACCGCCGTGTATAACTATTTTTTCCAAAAAATATCTCCTCTTTCCATGGAAACAAAACAACCCTATGTTTCCGATTCAGAGAGTTGAATTCTTCTCTCTCACACAATGAAGCCGTGCTTCAGATGAATAAAAGGCTCCTATAAAACATAAGACGAAAACCGTCTTAAAAGAGTAAATCACATTTGACCTACGGTATTATATCACCATTCAACCGAAAAGGGAATACCCTTTTCCTCATTTTGTGAATTTTATCCAAAATAATCCGGTATAATTCTAAAAAAAGTGACAACAATGACTCTGTATATATTTTGCGCCTTCACAAGCGGCAAAAACGTGGAGAAATAATTGAAAAGTTGCCGTTTTTTTGTTGTAAAGTAAAATGGACGAAGAAATGAAAAAAGGTTGCCTATTCTTGAAAGCTGTGATAAGATTATTGGCAGAATCTGGATTTGAAAAGGAGAACGGGTATGAAAGCTCCTCTTGCGGACAGAATACGGCCGACTTGTATTGATGAAATGGTCGGACAAAGACATCTTCTTGAAAAAGGAAAGGCACTGCGCAACATCATTGAGTCGGGAGAGGTGCCGAATCTTGTTTTTTACGGACCGTCGGGGGTCGGAAAAACGACTCTGGCTTCGATTATTGCCAAATCCACGAACCGGAAGTTTCATAAGCTGAACGGAACGAGTGCCTCAACGGCGGATATCAAGGCGATCGTCTCTGAGCTGGACACACTTGCCGCGGTGAACGGAATTCTGCTTTATCTTGATGAGATTCAGTATTTCACGAAAAAACAGCAGCAGACTCTTCTTGACTATATTGAAAGAGGAGAAATCACGCTGATTGCCTCGACAACGGAAAATCCGTATTTTTATATTCATAATGCTATTTTAAGCCGTTCGACGGTTTTTGAATTCAAAAGCATCACCGCCGAAGATATTATCCCGGCGGTAAAACGAGGCTTTGCTATTCTTGAAAAAGAGAAAAATGTCAAAATCCGCGTCGAAGACACAGCGGTACGGCATATTGCCTATGCCTGCGGCGGTGACGTGAGAAAGGCACTCAATTCGGTCGAGCTTTGCGTCATCAGCACGGTTCCCGACGAAAACGGCGAATATCGGATCACGTTTGACAAGGCGAAAGAACTCACCCAGAAAAGCTCAATGAAGTATGACCGTGACGGGGACGAGCATTACGATATTCTTTCGGCTTTTCAAAAGTCGATGAGAGGTTCGGATCCGGATGCGGCGCTTCATTATCTGGCAAGACTTCTTGAAGCCGGCGATCTGCCGTCCGCTGTGAGGAGGCTGATGGTGTGCGCCTGTGAAGACGTGGGTCTTGCGTATCCGCAGATCATTCCGATCGTCAAGTCTGCGGTCGATATTGCGCTGGCGGTGGGGCTTCCCGAAGCGAGAATTCCGCTTGCCGATGCGGTTGTGCTTGTCTGTACAAGTCCCAAGTCCAATTCGGCTTATATGGGGATCAACGAGGCGATGGCGGACTTGAAAAAAGGAAAAAGCGGGCCGATTCCGCGTCAGCTTCAGAATATGCACTACGACGGAGAGGATAATCCAAACAAGGGTCAGTTTTATTGCTATCCCCACGATTATCCGTCTCATTATGTCAAACAGCAGTATCTTCCCGATGCGATCAAAAACCGTCATTATTACGTTTTCGGCGACAACAAAAACGAACAGGCGGCAAGGGTGTATTGGGAAAAGATCAAAAAGGAAAACGAGTAAGAGGTTTTTCGGTCGGAGCTTTTATATGAACACCCGCAAAGAGGAAAAGATCATTAAAATTCAAATACGGCAAGGTGCAAGCGGCATCTTTGCCGTATTTTTTTGTCAAACCCCTTGCAATCATGAAAAAATAACGGTATAATTATTAAGAAATTTATTATAGAGGTATTTTGTCCTTTTTTTGCGTAAAAACGCCGTATGAAGCTTTGATTGAAAATTTAATTAAGAAAAGGAATAATAAGGACAGCAGGATTTAGAAAAGGGGTTTTATTTTGAAAGCGGACTTACATTGTCATTCGAAATTATCTGACGGTACGTTGGGCATTGATGATCTGATTCAGCTTGCCAAAAAGAGCGGAATCGACACCATCGCCGTAACAGACCACGATTTTATCGCCGGAACGGTCAGGGCAGGTGTTCTCGGAAAACGGCTGGGCGTGAATATCATCCCGGCGGCGGAATTTACCTGTACGGATAAAAAGCGGTCGTCAAAAGCGCATATTCTTTGCTATTTGCCCGACCGTCCCGAACAGCTTCTCGGTCTTTGCAAGCGCAACACGGAAATCCGAAAGTCCGCTACCCGCATTATGGCGTTGAGGGTTGCCGAACGATATCCCGTTTCTCCGGAGCTTATCGTAAAATGTGCCGCGGGTTCGACCTGTCTTTTTAAGCAGCATATCATGCGGGCACTTCTTGAAAGCGGCTATACGACAACGATTTTCGGCGATCTTTATGACGAGCTTTTTTCAAAGAAGAGTCCGAAAAATGTTGTCGTAAATCATGCTACGTATGCCGATCCGTTTGAAACGGTTCAGGAAATTCATGACGCCGGCGGAATTGCGATTCTGGCGCATCCCGGATTTTATGATAATTTTGAGCTTCTGGACGAGCTGATAGAAGCCGGAATCGACGGCGTTGAGGTCTGGCATCCTGCTAACTCCCCGGAACAGCAGGAGTATCTGAAATCGGTTGCGAAAAAACATAAGCTGCTTATGACGGGCGGAAGTGACTTCCACGGAGGAAACAACGCCGAACCGACGGTGCTCGGTCAATGCTCGACACCGGAAGAGAATTTGAATGAGCTTTTAAACTACAAAGCAAAACAGCGCCGTAAGCAAAAACGGGCTGAAAAAGCGAAGGCGGAGAGCGCTTTATAAGTAAGAACGATTCTGATAACCTTCCGGTTTCAGAACTTGCCCGAAGAAACAGTAAATCTTCATCTTTGAAAGGAATACTATGGCTGACAACGACATTAAGATTTATACAAAAGGTACGGACTTATCCTCCACGGCGAATCTTTCGACGGTGTTTGAGGCAATCAATCTTCACAGAGCCAACGGCAATCTGGAAAAGGCAAAGCTGTTGGGCCAGAAGCTTGCGACCATCACGCCCGAAAGCGAAAAAAGCGGTCTTTCCATTGACTTTACGAATATTCTGCCTCAGCGGTATCTTTCGCAGGATATCATGTATCAGATCAAGGTGCTTCTGATTTTTGCGGCGGAATCGCTTCTTCAGGTTGAAATTCCCGTGCCGCAGCTTGCCACAACGGCAATCAATGCGCTTTACGACAGTCTCAGGGAGACCTCGCCCGGCTTTTTCAAGAATATTTCCGACGGTGCCGCATTTACGTTTTACTATCTTGCGATGAAAAAAGGCGGAAACATTACGGAAAACATCGGAAAAGCTTTTTCAATGCTTTGCTCTGTGAGCAAAAATAACGACGGCTGCATTGCCGCCGGTGAAACGGTCTGGAATATTGCCGTCGATCTTGTTGAGAAAGAAATTAAAAACGCCGGTTTTGCGGATATTCCCGAAATCGGAAAAACAAAATAAATTGATAACGGCCGCCCTGTCAATCCGGGCGGTTCTGTTTTGGAGGGAAAAGATTTATGACGCATGCAGAAAAGGCAAAAGAGTTGTTTTTAAGCGGGTGCAACTGTTCGCAGTCGGTGTTTTGCGCCTGGGCGGACGAGCTTGGATTTGACGAAAAAACGGCGATGAAACTAAGCTGCGGATTCGGCGGCGGAGTCGGGAGACTTCGGGAAATTTGCGGAGCCGTAAGCGGTGCGGCGATGGTGCTGAGTATGCGGTTTTCGGGCGAGGACGGACGGGACAGGGCATCGGTTTACAGATTGATTCAGGATTTTGCCAATCGTTTTCAAGCGGAAACAGGATCGGTAATCTGCCGTGTGATGCTCGGTCTTGACGAAAATGTACCCAAGTCGCCTGTGCCTGACAGCAGAACGGAAAGCTACTACAAGAAAAGACCTTGTGCGGAATTGGTGTATCTTGCGGCGGAAAAGCTGGAAGAAATCATGAAAGAAAATTCGTAATTCGCAATTCGTAATGCGTAATTGTGGTCGCGGGTTTACCCTGTTACGAAGGAAAGCCGATCCCCGCAGAGCTGGCTTTTTCGTGACGGGCAGTCTGCTGATTATAAGTGACGGGGAGTCGGTGCCTTCGGGAAAAATCCATCCGGAGGCGGGACGGCGCTCCCCGACAAAACCTTGCGGTTTTGTTCTTCGCCTGCGGCGAAGCGGTCTGCTTCGCAGACCGGGGGAGCGCCTTGGCTTCCCGTTGTTGCGAAGATCGATCGGAGATAAGATTCCGACGGAAATAACGGTTGACAAAGCCGGAAATATCGGGTATAATTTCGTAGTCTGAAAGAGGGCAAAGCAAGCAGGGAACAGGCTGAAATTAGATTATATAAAATATTGAATTGAATATATCGGGGTGTAGCGCAGCCTCTGCGCGCTTGCTTTGGGCAACACGGCCGAACCGCTGCCGGTGGCAGAAAAAGGGAGGACGTGTTGGCGCAGCGGTCAAAATTTTTCGGCGCTCCAAGCCGTAAAAAATTTTGGGAACCGCAAGAGGGCGAGCAAAGCAAGCGGGGAACAGGCTGAAATTAGATTATATAAAATATTGAATTGAATATATCGGGGTGTAGCGCAGTTGGTAGCGCGCTTGCTTTGGGAGCAAGATGCCGGGTGTTCGAGTCACCTCACTCCGACCAGTTAGTTTAGCGGTTTTGACCGCAACATCGAAGCCGCAAAGCAGGAATACTTTGCGGCTTTTTGCATAGGAGCATATTATGATAAATTCAGACGACAGACTTGACTTATACACTTCAATCGTGCCAAACGAGCGACAGCTGAAAATACAGGAAATGAAATACTATGCCTTTGTGCATTATTCCGTCAACACCTTTACCAACAAAGAATGGGGAGACGGAAAGGAATCGCCGTCTGTTTTCAACCCCACGGCGCAGAACACCGACCAATGGTGCGAGGCAATCAAGGCGGCGGGCATGAAGGGTCTTGTTCTGACCTGTAAGCATCATGACGGCTTTTGCCTTTGGCCGACAAAAACCACGGAGCACTGTATCCGTAACAGTCCTTACAAAAACGGAAAGGGTGACGTTGTGCGCGAGGTTGCCGAATCTTGCAGAAAATTCGGGCTTAAATTCGGCGTGTATCTTTCTCCCTGGGATCGGAACAGTCCTCTTTATGGCACCCCGGCGTATAACGATTTTTATATTGAACAGCTTACGGAGCTTCTGACAAATTACGGGGAGATTTTTATGCTCTGGCTCGACGGTGCCTGCGGTTCGAGTGCGGACGGAAAGCCGAAGCAGGAATATGATTTTGAGCGCATCTGGTCAACGGCATTGAAGCTTCAGCCGGGCATCGTCATGTCAGGCTGTGCGCCGGACGTCCGTTGGGTCGGAAACGAAAGCGGCAAAGCAAGAGAGAGCGAATGGAACGTTGTGCCGCAATTCCGGTATGAGCTTCAGAACATCGACGAAAACTGCCAGACGGATGATAACATGAAAAAATTTCAGAAGCGCTGTCAGGATGTGATGATTCCGGACATGGGTTCGCGGGAGTTTCTCTCCCGCTATCATTCGTTCATGTGGTACCCGGCAGAGGTTGACGTTTCCATCCGTACAGGCTGGTACTACCATCCGCTTCAGACGCTTACGCTCAAATCCCTGCACAGGCTGATGAGCATTTACTACGGCTCTGTCGGAAGCAACTGTCTGCTGATTTTGAATATTCCGCCGAACAGAAAAGGGCGCTTCTCCGATGCGGACGTGCGGCGCTTAAAGCAGATTGGTGGGTGGCTGCGAAAAGAGGACGACTGTGTGATCGAAAGCTCCTGCACCGTGTCTGACGACAAAATGGTAACAGACATATCGTTTCCGAAGCAGTCGGTTGACCGGATCCGCTTTTCGGAGGATACGACAAAGTCACAGCGGATTGAACGGTTTCAGATTTATGCAAACGGGGACTGTGTGTACAGCGGTACGGTTGTGGGCTTTTCGAAAATTGCTATTTTTAACAAGCCTGTTGTTACCGACAAACTGAAACTGGTTATTGAACAGTGCAGAAAAGAACCGTATATCGAAAAAATCGAGGTATGTAAAACAGGTGCATACAGACCGTAAGAATAAAACAGCCAAAAAAATACTGACCGCTGAATTTTGAGTCCGTTCGGCGGTCAGTGCGTTTTTCTATTGATGTCTTTTTGTCTGACGGATAACACCGCAGGCAATTTTTTCGCCTGCATTACCCGACGGTTGTGTCATAAAATCATCGGGCATACGATGGATAATAACGGTTTTTCCCAGAATTTCGTTTATCGTAAATCTGTTGGTTGAAAAGCAGGAAAAAGCCTTTCCGTTCACGCCGAACAGCGGCGGCATATCGCCCGCATGATACGGGTGCGGACAGTTTTCGGGATTATAGTGTCCTTCTGCGTCTGCGAAAGGATCTTTTTTATCTCCGGTGCAGTATTCTCCGTCATGAATGTGGAAAGCAAATATCGGACTTCCGCAGACAGCTTTTTCGGGCAGCCCCGATACCTCGGCTTTTACCGTAACGCCGCCGCGGGTGCCGCAAAACCGGACGGTGCCGCATATCGAAGGATATTTTTCGCTTCCCTTGAGAAAAGCAACGGCCTCGGCAGGATCGGAGAGGGGTTTGTAAAAGCAATTCCGGTTGTTCATAGTATCACTCCCGTATCATTTATATGCCGGAACCGGAAAAGAGTTATTGCGCGGCCGAAAAACAAGGCTTTTTTGTGCCGGTTCGGTGCAAACGGCATCAGGCGCCCCAACCATTTTTTACCTTGCGGTTTTTATCAAAAAAAGGCGAACGGGTGTTGAATTTCGCGATCATATCGAGTATAATCTTTAATGTATGTTTTAAACTCAATTGTATAATTAAAATGTATTCTTCTATTTTTTATGTCAGGGGGAAAACTGATGTCCAATATAAATTTTACAACCGTGGAAAACGGTTATTCGCCGGAGCAGGTCGATAAATATATTGCCATGCTTCAGCAAGAATATGAAAACGCAGTTTCGTGGGGGGAAGAGAACGAAAACAAGCTGAAAAAGCTGATCGGTGAAATGGAAAAATTCGGTGTGTATTTTACGATTGACGAGAATAACCAGAACGAGGTTATCGAACGTGTTTTTGACGAGCTTTATAAAACCGTCGAAAAGGTCAGACAGGAGGCCGAACAGGAGGCTGTCAGTGTTGTTGCCAAGGCGAACGACAAGGCAAGAAGCATCGTCAAGCAGGCGATGGAAAGCTCCGTCGAGCTTCGTCAGGAAAACGAAACGGTTATGAAAAACCTCAAAAGTATCAGTGAAATGATTGATACGATTCTCGATAAAGTTTCTCAATAAAGGAAGTGACTGAACTTGTCAAGCTACAGACCGAAAAGCCTTGATGAGCTGAACAGCAGATATGATCAGGCAATGTCTGCCGATATAGCGATTAAAAAAGGCGTTTCCGGAATAAAAGAAAGCGAAAACCAGCAGAAAGGGAACAAAACGACCGCAAAGCCCGAGCCTTACGATATGGAAGCCGAAAGCATTGTGCGAAAGGTTTCTTCCCCGAAGGGGGTCGAGGATATCAGCGGAGCGGTTGATGATTTTATCCGTCATCTGAATAAGGAATATGCGCCCGACGCATCTGCGGAACGTCCGCAGCCGAGAAGCACCTCGGTTCCTCCGCGTCCGGCTGTGAAAAAGCCGACGAAAGTTGAGCCGGAGCCGATGGACGACGAAAGAAGCGAGCTTCTTGATAATTATATGAAGGTCATGACCGACCAATATGAAGATGATGAGGAGTTCCCGAAAAGACCGTCGGGCGGTCATCATAAAAAGAAGAGCCGCAAGCGCCGCAAGGAAAAAGCGGACGGATCCGTTTCGCAGCAGCCGCCCGTTATTCCCGACAGAAGCGAGCCTTTGCCGCTTCCTGAGGTTGACTATAATCATGCGGACTATCTGATGAAAAATGCCGAACCCTTGCCGGAAGAACCGCAGAACGGCGAGGCGGAGCCGGATATGTCGTCGGAAAGTCTTGGCTCTGCTTTTGACCGGCTGGATGGGCAATCGACCGGAAAAACGAAAACCGGAAAAAACAAGAGCCGGATAGCACTGAGAACGCTTTGCAGTCTTCTGCTTGCCGCCGTACTTGTTGCGACTGCGGCTGTGGCGTCTCTTGTACTTGTCTTAAAAGTCAATACCGGTTCAATTGCTTTTGATAAATATTACTTTGTTACCACCTCCGCTTCGTTTGAGGAGGCGAGCCTGAAGTCGGGAGATCTTGTTGTCTGTGAAGCCGAAGAGACAATTGAAGACGAACGGTACGTTCTTTGCGTTGACAGGAATGCAGGTTCGTTTTTCTTCGGCAAAAAGAACGGAGAACTGATTGATGACGCCGGCAATATACTATATATGGTTGACGGTCAGACCATTTATAAAGACAACATTCTGGGAAGCGTCAAAAGATCATTCGGACATATCGGCTCCGTAATTGATTTTGTTTTCCGCTTTTATATCCCGGTACTCGGTATTCTTCTGATATTCGCTGTCGGACTGATTCTTATTGTTGCCGTTATCCTGCGGAATAAAAATAAGCACACAGGCGAAAACGGCGAAAATGATGAGACAGAAACCGGCGGTGACTACGAGCAGGAGTCGGACGAAAGCGAAGAAATGCCGCAGGAAGAGGAAGATGAACCGACTGCTGATTTTGATAACGAAGAAGAACCGGAAAAGAAATCAAGAAAAAAGAAACGCAGAAAAGAAAAGAAACAGCGCAGACAAGCCAAAGCGGATGAGGAGTCACAAAACGACGAAGCCGGATCGGAAGACAGTGACAGTTACGGCGCGGATTTCGATTCATACAGCGACATATAAACTGAAAGCCGCCCTTTTTGTCCGTGCGGCTTAGGGATAATGTAAATCTCTAAAAAGAAGACGGCATAGTTTACAGCAATGTAGGCTATGCCGTCTTTTCTTGCGCTTCAACGGGAATTTCAACGGCCCCGATGAAATTCCAGTAGATGACTATTGTTTGCTTTTTCGTGCGTGTGCCGGGGACCTTTTCTGGCTTGAGGACCTCAATCCTTTCCACGAAGGACCGGATGATTTCAGCGGTCAGTTCCGTGATGTCC
>JALEYA010000175.1 GCA_022779945.1 Oscillospiraceae bacterium
ATCGGTAAAAAAGTTTGACCTGACGCTCAATTTGTTGTATAATTATAAGAATAGTAAAATGGTGTTTTGTACGCCTGAACTTTGCAATATTTAATGAACGGGTGATATTATGTTTTCAGAAAAAATGTACGAATTGGGCGCAAAAAGCTCGGTCATCAGAGAAATATTTGAATACGGTAAGAAAAGAGCCGCCGAAATCGGTAAGGAAAATATCTTCGATTTCAGTATCGGAAACCCGAGCGTTCCCGCTCCGGCGGTTGTCAACGAAACGATCAAAGAGCTGATCGATACGATGGATTCAACCGTGCTTCACGGCTACACCTCCGCCATCGGCGACGAGGGCGCAAGAAAGGCGATTGCCGACTATCTCAACGAAACCTACGGTACCGCTTTCAAGCCGAATAATTTCTATCTGACCTGCGGTGCGGCGGCTTCGCTTACGATCACCTTTAACGCTCTTTGCGAAAAGGGCGATGAGGTCATTTTGTTCGCTCCGCTTTTCCCCGAATATATCGTTTTTGCCGAAAAGGCAGGCTTCAAGCCCGTTGTCGTCATGTGCGACGAAAACACGCTTCAGATTGACCTTGACGCTTTTGAAAAGGCTATCACCGCAAACACCAAGGCGGTTGTCGTCAATTCGCCGAACAACCCGTCAGGCGTTGTATTAAGCGAAGAAACCGTTTTGAAAATGACGGCGATTTTAAACCGCAAACAGCAAGAATACGGCAAGCCGATTTTCCTTATCTCCGACGAGCCGTATCGTGAACTGGTTTATGACGGTGTCACCGTACCGTATCTTACGAAGTATTACGATAATACGATTGTCTGCTATTCGTTCAGTAAATCCCTTTCGCTTCCCGGCGACAGAATCGGCTATATCCTCGTTCCCGACGAAGTATGTGAAAGCGGAAAAATCTATAAGGCTGTCTGCGGAGCCGGACGCTCCTTAGGCTATGTCTGCGCGCCGAGCCTTCTTCAGTTTATCATTCCGAAGTGCGTCGGAAAAACAAGCGATGTTTCGGTTTATAAGAAAAACCGTGATTTACTTGTGAACGCTTTTACCGAATACGGCTTTCAGGTTGCCAAGCCTGACGGTGCTTTCTATCTTTTCTTAAAGTCCCCCGAAAAGGACGCCGGAGCTTTTTGCGAAAGGGCAAAGAAATATGAGCTTCTTCTGGTTCCGAGCGATTCGTTCTGTTTCCCCGGTTATGTCAGGGTTGCATACTGTGTTTCGACCGAAATGATTGAAAAGGCATTACCGTCGTTTCAAAAGCTGGCGGAAGAATACGGACTGAAAGGATAATTAAGAATGGACAAGCTTACCGAAGCGAGAGAAATTATCGGACAGGCGGATAAAGAGATTGCCGAGCTGTTCGAAAAAAGAATGCAGGCGGTGCGGACGGTTGCCGAATACAAAAGGGAAAACGGACTGCCCGTTTTTGATTCGGCAAGAGAAGAGCTGCTTTTGAAAAAAAACTCGTCCTATCTTTCGGACGAGGAAGTCCGAAGCTATTATATCAATTTTCAAAAAAGCGTGATGGACATTTCCAAACGCTATCAGCATAAAATCCTTGAGGGTATGAATGTTGCTTACAGCGGCGTTGAGGGTGCTTTCGCTTATATCGCCGCAAGCAGAGTTTTTCCCGACGGCAACAAAATTTCGTATAAAGACTTCAAAGCCGCCTATGAAGCGTGCGAAAAAGGCGACTGCGACTGTGCGGTACTGCCGATTGAAAACAGCAACGCCGGCGAGGTCGGGCAGGTGATTGACCTGATGTTTCAGGGATCGCTGTTCGTCAACGGCGTCTATTCGCTTGCCATCCGGCATAACCTTGTTGCCCTGCCGGGTACAAAAATCGAGGATGTGAAAACCGTCATCAGCCATCAGCAGGCACTTGACCAGTGTGCGCCGTTTATCCGAAGCAACGACTTCAAGACACAGACCTTTGAAAACACGGCAAGAGCCGCACAGCACGTCTCTCTTTCGGGCGATAAGACAATCGCCGCCATCGCAAGCAAGGAGACTGCCGATCTTTACGGACTGGAAATCTTAAAAGAGCACATCAACGAAAGTGACGACAACACGACCCGATTCGCCGTTTTGTCAAGAGCGATGCACGAGAGTAAAAACGACCATTCGATCATTGTTTTTACCGTGCCTGACGAAGCCGGTGCATTGGCACATGCCATCAACATTATCGGAAACCACGGCTTTTCGATGCGCTGTATCAAGTCAAGAGCGATGAAAGGCTTAATGTGGACGTATTATTTCTACGTTGAAATCAACGGCAATCTTCAGTGTAAGAGAGGCAAATATATGCTTGACGAGCTTTCCGACTGCTGTGACCGGCTGAAATTTATCGGCACGTTCAATTCCGATGTCAATATCTGATTTTGAGGTAACAGAATGATTATTCCCGTAAAAATGAAAGATGCCGATTACGATATCGTGCTCGAAAGAGGAGCACTCAAAAAAGTCGGCGAGTATATCAACATAAAAGACAACAAGGTGCTTATCGTGACCGACAGCGGCGTTCCGGAAGAATACGCACAAACGGTTGCCGCTTCGTTCGGACACTCGTTTATTCACATTTTCCCCGAGGGCGAGGGCAGTAAGAATTTCGAGACCTATCAGGGGATTCTGCAGTCGCTTCTTACGAGCGGCTTCAACCGTAAGGATAGCGTGATTGCCGTCGGCGGCGGTGTCACGGGCGATATGGCAGGCTTTGCCGCTGCCACTTATATGAGAGGGATTGACTTTTACAACATTCCGACGACCCTGCTGTCTCAGGTCGATTCTTCGATCGGCGGAAAAACGGGCATTGACTTTTGCTCGGTCAAAAATATTGTCGGAGCCTTCTATCAGCCGAAAAAGGTCATCATCGACCCCGACGTTTTGAATACGCTCTCTGACCGTCAGATTGCAAACGGTCTTGCCGAGTCTATCAAAATGGGCATCACGGGCGACAAAGAGCTTTTTGAAATCTTCAAAGATAAAAACTACAAGGAGAAAAACGAAGAGATTATCCGCCGTTCGCTTCTTGTCAAGCGTTCGGTCGTTGAAGAGGACGAAAAAGAGGCCGGACTTCGCCGTGTTCTCAATTTCGGTCACACCTTAGGTCACGCAATCGAAAGCGCCGTGGGCTTGGGTACGCTTTATCACGGGGAATGTGTCGGACTCGGGATGCTTCCGATGTGCGGCGAAAATATCAGAGAACAGGTGAAAGCCGCACTCGAAAACGTCGGACTTCCGACAAGCTTTGACTATGATAAAGAAGCGGCGTATGACGCTTTGACCCACGACAAGAAATCGGGCAGCAAAAGCACCGTCACTGTTGTTAAGTGCAACGAAATCGGTTCTTTTACTTTTGAGACGGTGCCGACCGAAGAATTAAAGGCACTTCTTTAAGGAGATATTACTTATGAAAAATACATTCGGACAGTCCTTGGGCGTCACGGTATTCGGCGAAAGTCACGGAACAGCTATCGGTGCGGTTCTTGACGGGCTTGCCCCGGGAATCGAGGTTGACGAAGCGTTTATCGCTCGCCAGCTTGACCGCCGAAGAGGCTTGAGCACGGTATCGACAAAGCGGCGTGAAAAGGACGAATTTAAAATTGTCAGCGGTTATTTCGAGGGCAAAACCACCGGAACTCCGCTTTGTATCATCATCGAAAACGAGGACACCAGAAGCAAAGACTATTCACTGACCAAGGATCTTGCAAGACCGGGTCACGCCGATTATACGGCTTATATGAAATATCACGGCTTTCAGGATTACCGCGGCGGCGGACACTTCTCCGGAAGAATCACAACTCCCCTTGTTGCCGCAGGTGCGATTGCGATGAAAGCGCTTAACAAAAAAGGAATTTTCCTCGGCACGCATATTCTTCTTTGTGCCGGTGTCCGTGACCGTAACTTCGGCGATTACAAAGCCGATTTCCCGATTCTTTCCGACAACATCATTGCAATGCTTGACGATGAAAAGAGAGAAGAAGCAACAGAAAAGATGAAAGATGCCGCAAAGGACGGAGACAGTGTCGGCGGTGTTTTACAGACGGCGATCGTCGGACTTCCCGCAGGCGTCGGCGAACCCTGGTTTGATTCTTTTGAAAGCGTGATGTCGCACGCTCTGTTCAGCGTTCCTGCCGTAAAAGGTGTTGAATTCGGTGCAGGCTTCGGCTTTGCGGACATGAGAGGAAGCGAAGCGAACGACTGCTTTGCCATGAACGGAGAAAAAATAGAAACCGTAACGAACAACAACGGCGGTATCAACGGCGGCATCACCAACGGTATGCCCGTACTTTTTAACTGCGTTGTCAAGCCGACCGCTTCGATCTATAAAAAGCAGAACACGGTGGACTTTATCAAAAAAGAGAACGCCGAACTTCAGATCAAAGGCAGACACGACCCGGCGATTATCGGACGGGCGTCGGTTGTGGTCGATTCGATAACGGCGCTGACCGTGTACGATATGTTAGCGATGAGATTCGGCACAGACTATTTTAAGGGATGATTTTTTGAAATACGCAGTAATCGGTGAAAAGCTCGGACATAGCTT
>JALEYA010000157.1 GCA_022779945.1 Oscillospiraceae bacterium
TCACCTCCGCTTTCTCTTCGGTCTTTTCACAGGAATTCAGCTTGCAGCTTTGTGCCATCGGACAAGCCTCACAGCCGCGAAGTTCCGCTCTGGGTTTGCCCTTCTTTTCGGCAATACGGTTGACAACCGCCATCAGGATACCGAATACAAAGAAGCCTCCCGGAGGAAGAATGAAAATCAGAACGGGGTTCTGGGAAAGGAACGGAATGCTCATGCCGAGGAAGGAGCCTGCGCCGAGGATTTCACGCACGGAGCTCATCAGGAAGAGAGCCGTCGTAAAACCGACGCCCATTCCGAGTCCGTCAACGGCGGAAGCTAAAACGGGATTCTTGCTTGCAAACGCTTCGGCACGACCTAAGATAATACAGTTAACAACGATCAGCGGAAGATAAACACCCAGCTGTTCGTCAAGCTCGGGCGCAAACGCCTTGACAAGCATCTGAACGATCGTAACGAACGAAGCGATAATAACAATATACGCCGGGATTCTGACCTTTTCGGGGATAATCTTCCGAAGCGCAGAAATCGCAATATTCGAGCAGACAAGTACGATCGAAGCGGCAAGTCCCATTCCGAGTGCACTCTGAACCGACGTCGAAGTCGCAAGCGTCGGGCACGTTCCGAGGACAAGCCGTAAAACCGGGTTTTCGGCAAGAATACCCTTTGAAAATTCTTTCCCTAAGCTTTTTTTCTCAGCCATTTTCTGCACCTCCCGATACTTCACTGAACACACTCAAAGCGTCGTTGACTGCGGCAACAACTGCCTTTGAAGTGATGGTTGCGGCGGTGATTGCCTGAACATTCTGACCGTCGTTTGAGGTCTTGTTAACGACAAGCTCGCCTGACTTTCCGATAAATCTGTCACGAAATTCCGGCTTCGTTGAGTTCGCGCCAAGACCCGGCGTTTCCCCGTGGGAAAGAATCGTGATACCGGTAATTTTTCCGTCCGAGCCGACGCCCGTCATTACGGTTACGTCGCCGCCGTAGCCTTTTGCGCTCGAGGTAAAGACATAGCCGACGCTTTCGCCGTTTGCGTTTTTACCCTCGCAATATGTGACGCCCTTTTCTTCATCGGTCGTAACCTCGGAAAACTGTGTCGCATCCGGAAGCACCTCGGCGCGGCTTGAGGTTTCCTTGTCGGCGGCATTCTGCGCAATTTTGGTTTTGGTAACCGAGTTCGTCAGCGCAAGCAGAACCGTCGTTACAAGACAGATCACAAGAAGCATAACAGCAGGAACAAGGATATCCTTCGGATTCATTTTCTTTTTCATACTGCCGCCTCCTTTTTACTCTTTTTCTCTTTCTTTTCCTTAACCTCACCGAACGGACGGGAAGTCGTCAGATGCTCGATGTGAGGAACAAGAATATTCATCAGGATAATTGAGAACGATACACCCTCGGGAAGTGAGCCGAAAAGCCGGATGACCGAGGTTATAAGACCGCAGCCGATACCGAAGAGGATGCGTCCTTTAAGATTGATCGGGGAAGTCGTGTAGTCAGTTGCCATGAAGAAGGCACCGAGCATCAGTCCGCCGCCTAAAAGCTGATAGGCAACAAACTCGAAATTCCCCTTGCCGGCAATCAGCATAAAGGCCGCGACCGTACCGATGAACGAAAACGGAATGGCCGGTGAAATCACGTGGCGAACAAGAAGATAGATGCCGCCGGCAATCAAAGCAAGCGAGCAAACCTCACCCATTGAACCGCCGTGAAGCCCTAAAAGCATCTCCTTTAAGGTCGGCAAAGCCTCAACAGCCGCAACGTTTCCGCCCTCGACTGCGGCAAGAGAAGCCATCGGCGTAGCGGCGGTCACAGCGTCGGGCGACCAGCAGTTCGAAAACGGAACGACCCATTTCGCCATGGCGGTCGGGAAGGACACCATCAGGATAATTCTTGCCATCATGGCAGGATTGACGAAGTTCTGACCGATGCCGCCGAACATCTGCTTGACGACAACAATGGCAATCACACTGCCGAGCGCCGCCATCCACAGCGGCAAGGTAGCCGGAAGATTGAGAGCCAGAATC
>JALEYA010000195.1 GCA_022779945.1 Oscillospiraceae bacterium
CTTGAGAAAATCGGGATTGTGATGCGTGAAAGTGCCGCGCATATAGTAATTCTTACCGTTTCTTGCGTTCACAAGCTTCTGAAACTTCGGCACGATTTTTTCCCAGCTTCCGTTGCCGGCAAAATCGACCCGAAAACGGTCGTGAACCTCTTTTCGTCCGTCAAGGCTCAGGACGACGTTGCTCATTTCACGGTTAGCAAAGTCGATCACATCGTCGTCAACCAGAACCCCGTTTGTCGTCAGCGTAAAGCGGAAGTTTTTGTTCTTCTCTTTTTCAATCTGTCTTGCGTATTCAACGGTCTTTTTCACAACATCAAAATTCATCAGCGGTTCGCCGCCGAAAAAGTCAACCTCAAGATTGCGTCTTGTGCCTGAATTTTCAACAAGATAATCAAGCGACCGCTTTGCCGTTTCAAGGCTCATGACAGCTCTTTCGCCGTGATACTTACCCTGACTTGCGAAGCAGTAGGAACAGTTGAGATTGCAGGTGTGGGCAACGTGCAGGCACAAAGCCTTCACAACGCCTGCGCTTTTTTCTTTCAGCTTGCCCGCCATCGGCTCAAAGGTATCTACGGAAAACAGCTTTCCGCTGTCCTTCAGCGCCTCAACCTGAGCGTAACATTCTTCAAGATCACTCTCTGTGATATCGGCGTTTCCGGCGTATTTTTCCTGAAGCCCGGCGATAATCTGATCCTTGGGTTCTTTTTCAAACTGTTCGATAATATCGTAAGCCACATCGTCAACAATGTGAACCGAACCCGAGCATATATCGAGTACAACATTAAGCCCGTATAGCTTATATTGGTGAATCATTTTTAACCTCCATTTAAAAAGGGACTGCCCGAAAACAGTCCCTTTCGCGTATTGTGGAATTCTTATTTGCTCTCGTTTGTGTTTTCGCACTGCTGATTAGCAATTCCGCAGCTCGTCTTGCAAGCTGACTGGCAGGAAGTCTGACATTCGCCGCATCCGCCGTTCTTAGCGCTCTGGCAAAGATTGCGAGTTTCAAGCGTCTTGATATGTTCCATTTGTGTACCCTCCTATCAAAACATTTTTATTACTGTTAATATACCATATTTAGCGCATACAGTCAATAAGCTTTTTGAAAAAGTTTACGGTTTGATGTCTGCATAAAGGCAAATTGAATAAACATTCCGGATTTCAGCATTTACTCCGCCCGAAAACATCCCGTCATAAAGAACTCTGACATACAGCCCTTTATATAAATCGGGAGTTTCTTTAATTGCCGCTGTCGAAACGAAAATATTACCGTGCTCTTTTTCTACGCTGTGTTCAAGCGGCTCGACAAGTATACCGTCGCTTTTTACGGACACGACCTGTGCGTCAAGGAAACAACCGGCAAAGCGTGACAGGATTTCGCCCGTTTTCCCGCTGACCGTAATCGCTTCGACAAGCGTGTTGGTACCGTATTGCTCCTTGGTATAAAGAACATTACCGCTGTGCGAAAGGTAAGACGTCCGGTAAACGTACCGTATGCCGTTTTCGATGCTTTCAAAAGAGCTGACGTCGGAATTATACGGAAGACCCAATTCAACCATTTTATTGACAACCTCGTCGGAGATTCCGAATTTACTCAGCGGCTCAGACAACAGCACTTCGCTGTAATTCTTTACTTCCGCCTGTCTACCGATTTTTTTCAGGTACTTTTCCGCCTGACCGACACACTGATTCCATAAACTTTCATTGTCGGACACTTCCGGCGAAAGCGCACGCTTCTGATATTCTTTCGGGAACAGCTTTTTGATTGAGCTTGCGTTTTCCGAGCCGTCCTCGGCATAATCAATACGGTCGAGCACATATTTCCCGTCAGCCTTGTTAAACCGGAACACCGCAGGAACCCGATGCCCGCCGACATCAACAAAATATCCACTGTAAAATCCGAACGAATTAAATTCTTCAATCGCATAGACGACCGCTTTCGTGTCCGTTTCGTCTGCGCCGAGAATCACATGACCCTCCGTCGGGCATTCGCCGGACCACAATTTGCTTGCGTTTTCGTTCAGAATCGCTTCGGAAACGGCGGCGTCAAGCTCGGGGCTGACGTTACTGTTGAGTGCCGTTTTCGGGTTTGTCAAAAAACACACGGCAACTGCGATACCCAGAATCAGACAGACGGCGATCATCCACACCGTCGGCTTTTTATAATGAAGCACGGATTTGATTCTCGTTTTCACGCCCGTTTCACCGAACGCAAGCGGACAGGCGGCAACTGTCCGTTTCGGCGCACTGCAATTGATTAGCGCATTCGAATACGGCTTCTTGGTGTCTGCGCCGAGGTTCTTTATCACCCTTTCGTCGCAGGCAAGCTCGATATCACGGCAGAAAAGAACATAAGAGAGCCACATAAGCGGGTTGAACCAATAGACCGTCAGGATCGCAAATCCGAAAGGTTTCCACACATGGTCAAGTCGACGAAGGTGCGCGTTTTCGTGAGCGATAACGTACTTCACGTCCTGTTCGTTTATATCGGACGGAAGATAAATCTTCGGACGGAGCAGTCCTAAAATAAACGGCGTGGTAATGCTGTCGCAAAGATAGATATTGTCTTTGTAATGTGCCGCTTCGCTGACGCTTTTACGCACACGCAGAAAGCTCACGAGCGTGTACAAAAGCATAGCAACTACACCAACCGCCCAGACGATTGACGCAACGGTTGTGATAAGCAAAAGCGGATTGACAGCATCACCGTCCGAGGCGGTGATTTCGTTTATGATAAGACTTCCGCTTTGCCTGTCAATGCCGAGCGGATAATCCACCGGGTTGTTCCCGACATGACTTAAGATTTCCGCCGTACCCGGCGTGACTTCATCCGTATAGACAATACTCGGCGGAACCGGCTCGGTGTTCGGGATCAGGCTCAGCACACTTTCAAACGAGAACGGACAGACAAGCCGCACCGCTACAAGCACCCACATCAGTACCGTCAGCGACTTCGGCGCTTTTTTCAGCAAAAACCGAAGTGTAATCACGGCGAGCGCAAGCCACGAAGCCGTAATACTCATGTTCAGAAGCTTCAAAAACATCGCGTCCATTACTCTTCCTCCTCATATTCCTCGACCATTTTCCGAAGAAGTCCGACTTCCTCATGTGATAGTTTTTTCCGTGCCGTAAACGCAGCAAAAAACGCTGGAAGCGAGCCGTCAAAGGTTTCTTCCACAAACTTTTCGCTTTGTGCCGCGTAAAACTCCTGCTTGGAAATCAGGGAGATCACCGTGCCTTTGTTGTTTTGAAAAATGCCCTTGTCGCAGAGTCTTTTCAAGACCGTATAGGTCGTTGACTTTTTCCATTTCAGTACCTTTTCGCTTTTGCGACAAAGCTCGGTTGAAGAAATCGGCTCGTTCTCCCAGATGATATCCGCAAACCGCGCTTCGACGGCACCCATCTGATAATCACTCATCTTATCATCTCCTTCAGTTTTTTAGTCTACATTTTGTCGACCAATTGTAGTTTACACCATGTAGACCGATTTGTCAAGTCAATCAGCCAATTTTTCCGTTTCTTTTTTTCCGACCGTCCGCCTTGACTTTCCTTCGCTGTAAGGATATAATCACAAATATCAGTGTCCGGAGGTAACAATATGAACAAGAAGGTTTTAGTCGGAATGAGCGGCGGTGTTGACAGCAGCGTCTGCGCTTATCTTTTGAAAGCAAGCGGGTATGAACCCACAGGCATAAACTGCCGTTTTTTTGACAACGACGATGCGTTTATCACCGATAAGACCTGCTGTTCCCTTGAGGACGCAAACGACGCAAGAAACGTAGCTTACAAGCTTGGCATTCCGTTTTATGTTTTCAATTTTACCGAGGATTTCCGAAAGTGCGTGATTGAAAATTTTGTGGAAACCTATATGAACGCCGCCACGCCGAACCCTTGCATCGAGTGTAACCGCCGTCTGAAATTTGATAAGCTTTTAAAAAGGGCAACCGAACTTGATCACGACTATGTTGCGACAGGGCATTACGCAAAGATCGAGACTGACCCCGTAAGCGGACGCAAGCTTTTAAAAAAAGGTATTGATCCGAAGAAGGATCAGAGCTATGTACTTTATATGCTCAATCAGTTTCAGCTTGCACACACACTGTTCCCTCTCGGCGGCTACACGAAAACACAAATCAGAGAAATTGCCGAAGAACAAGGCTTTCTGAATTCCAAAAAGCATGAAAGCCAGGATATCTGCTTTATTCCCGACGGAGACTACGCCGCCTTCATCGAAAAGCATACCGGAAAAACGTTCCCTTCGGGTGAATTTGTGACCGAGGACGGGAAAGTGCTCGGCACACACAAAGGCATTATCCGCTATACGGTCGGTCAGAGACGTGGACTCGGGCTTGCTTTGCCGGCGCCGCTTTACGTCAAGCGAAAAGACCTTATCAACAATCGTGTTGTCCTCTCTCCCGAAAAAGACCTGTATTCGAGTGATCTTGACGCGGAAAACATCAATATCATCGTCAGCGATAAGCTCGACGTTCCACTCAAGGTAAAAGCCCGGATCCGATATAATCAGCCCGAACAGCCGGCAACGGTCACGCAGACGGACGAAAACCGTTTTCATGTTCATTTCGATGTCCCACAAAGAGCGATTGCAAAAGGTCAGGCAGTGGTTCTGTATGACGGAGATATCGTCGTCGGCGGCGGAACAATTATCTGATTGACGGTTCACAAAACAACACTTTGAGTAAAATTGTCATTTTTTAAAGAAATTCTGTGATTTTTTTGTGTTTTTTGCTAAAAATCGTCTTTGTCTTTTGGTGAAAAGTTGAATTGACATTTTTTTCTTTTTGTCGTATTATAAAAACGATAATAGTAGCTTTTATATAAGCACTATTTTGAAAGGGCATATTGATGAAAAACGTTTCTTCTCTTTCCGACGAACAGCTCGTTTCGCTTTGTAAAAGTCAGAACGACTCCGATGCCTGGAGCGAACTTTGCACCCGCTATCTTGCCGTTGCAAAAGCGCAGGCGTTAAAATTCAGCGTTGACCGAAGCGAAACGGAGGATCTGTCTCAGGTCGGTCTGATCGGCTTTCTGAGTGCCGTTCATTCTTTTGACGAAAAGAGAGATGCTTCTTTTGCGACCTACGCAAGCCGATGCATTCACAACCGAATCGTCAATACCGTCAAATCAAGCAAAAGCAAACGCCAGATACCGCCGGATCTTTGTATGTCTCTTGACGACCAGTCCGAGCTTGCAGATACCGCTCTGACCCCCGAACAGCTTCTTCTTTCCCGAAAAGAAGCGCAGCGTATCAGCAAAACGATCCACGAAAAGCTGACCGAAAAAGAACAGCGTGTTTTCTTTTTGTATCTGAGCGGTCTTCGGTACGGCGAAATCGCGAAAAAGCTTATGACGAGCGAAAAATCCGTTGAAGGCGCCCTTTCAAGAGCCAGAAAAAAACTCAAAAGTGAGTTCGGCAAAAACAGTTGATATGCCTGATAGCTTAAAGTAGAGCGTTGGTTTCAAAGGTGACGGTGCAAATCCGGCAAGGGCAATTATTTTTCAAGCGAGGTTAAAATCATGTACGAAGACAAAACGATTGTATGCAAGGAATGCGGCAAGGAATTCGTTTTCACCGCAGGCGAGCAGGAGTTTTACGCTGAAAAAGGCTTCCAGAACGAGCCTCAGCGCTGCAGAGAGTGCCGTATGGCAAGAAAGAACGCAGCAAGACCTCCTCGTCAACACTTCACAGCGACCTGTGCAAGATGCGGCGGCGAAGCAGTTGTTCCGTTTGAGCCCTCTCCCGACAGAGCGGTTTACTGCGACGATTGCTTCAAGGCAATGAAAGAAGAGGGCTAAGCATTTTTTATAAAAGTGTAAACCA
This sequence comes from Oscillospiraceae bacterium, assembly GCA_022779945.1. Classification (GTDB taxonomy): domain Bacteria; phylum Bacillota; class Clostridia; order Oscillospirales; family Acutalibacteraceae; genus UBA6857. Next base: position 5,840 of record JALEYA010000195.1, read on the forward strand.
AAAGAAGCGTGTCACTCGGCACGCTTCTCTTTCTTTTTTATATCAATTCTGTACAGCCTGTCTGAAAAAACAGGGTGTTTTCGGACGGCTTTAAGACAAAGGTAAGCTTTTCCAGTGTCTCTGGATGAGAAAACGAAAGAGAATACGACCAGAGCGCAATATTCTTTTCATTGTCAGCGCTCCCGTACTTTCCGTCACCGAAAAGCGGATTTTTTCTTGACGCAAACTGAACCCTGATCTGATGGCTCCGCCCGGTTTCAAGCTTGATTTTAACAAGGGTAAAAGCCGAATCGCGATACGTTCCCTCCAGGAGTGTTTCGTATGTCAGCACCGCTTTTTTTACACCCTTTCGTTCACGTTTGACAACAAACGTTTTGTTTTTCCGACTATCCTTGAACAGTAGATCCTCAAGCCGTCCCGAAGGTTCTTCCGGTCTTCCGTGAAGTAAGGCCAGATAGATTTTTCCGAAGCTTCTGTCTGCCACTTGCTTTGAAAGCTCACGGGCGGCTTTCTGCGTTCTGGCGTAAACCATAACGCCGCCGACTCCCCTGTCGAGTCTGTGAACGGGATAGATTTCACCGCCGCACACCTTTTTTAACCGAAACGGCATACATGCCTCGCTTTCGCCCTCGCTGAGTGCTCCGACAGGCTTTTCGGCAACCACAAGGCTTTCGTCCTCAAATAAAATATTCATCGATTCATCACTCTATCGTTTGATTCGTTTACAAAAAAGTGAAGCACCTTCATGCTCCACTCTTCGTTCATTTTATTTTGCGTAGTTAACCGCTCTCGATTCACGGATAACGTTGACTTTGATCTGACCGGGATATTCAAGCTCCTGCTCGATTTTTTCGGCAATCGTTCTTGAAAGAAGAACCATCTCGTCATCGCTGATCTTTTCGGGCTTGACAAGAACACGGATTTCACGACCTGCCTGAATGGCATAGGCATCGCTGACACCGTCAAAGTTCTTCGGAATATCCTCAAGTTCCTTGATACGTTTAATGTAATTCTGAAGATTCTCTCTTCTTGCGCCCGGTCTCGCAGCGGAAACCGTATCCGCGGCCTGAACCAGGCAAGCAACGATACTTTTCGGTTCAACATCGCCGTGATGAGCCTGAATGGCATTGACAACGATATCGTTTTCCTTGTATCTCTTGGCAAATTCAACACCGAGCTCGATATGGGAGCCTTCCTGAGAATGGTCAACCGCCTTACCGATATCGTGGAGCAGTCCGGCACGCTTCGCAAGCTTGACGTCGGCTCCGATTTCGGAAGCCATAAGGCCTGCGATATAGGAAACCTCAAGAGAATGGTTCAGCACATTCTGACCGTAGCTGGTACGATACTTCAGGCGTCCCAAAAGCTTGACAAGCTCGTTATGGATTCCGGTGATTCCGGCGTCGATAACGGCTCTTTCACCCGCTTGACGGATGGTCTGGTCAACCTCATGCTTTGCCTTATCAAAAAGCTTTTCGATAAGCGCCGGGTGGATTCTTCCGTCACTGATCAGTTTTTCAAGCGTCAGTCTTGCCACCTCACGGCGGACGGGATCGAAACTTGAAATTGTGATCGCTTCGGGCGTATCGTCGATAATAAGGTCAACACCCGTGATCGTTTCGATGGCACGGATATTTCTTCCCTCACGACCGATGATACGACCTTTCATCTCGTCATTCGGGAGAGCGACAACCGATACAGTTGCTTCCGCCGCATGGTCGGCAGCACAGCGCTGAATCGCTGTTCCGATAATTTCACGGGCAAGGTTTTCAGACTCTTCACGGGTCTTTTCCTCGTACTCACGGATTTTAACGGCCTTTTCTCTTTTTAAGGTTTGCTCAAGCGTATCGAGCAAGTAAGCCTTGGCCTGTTCCTGTGTATAGCCTGTTATTCTTTCAAGCACTTCTAACTGACTTCTTTTGATGCTTTCTGCTTCGACTAATGTGTTTTCAGCTTGCTTGATTTTACCGGCAAGTGATTCTTCTTTCTTTTCAAGCTGTTCGACTCTTTTATCAAGAGCGTCCTCCTTGGAAATCATTCGTTTTTCCTGACGCTGAACCTCGTTTCGTCTTTCACGAAGCTCACGATCCGCATCCGTGCGCATTTTATGAATCTCGTCCTTTGCTTCCAGAACGGATTCACGCTTTTTGGTTTCGGCTTCGCCGACAGCTTTATTGATAATTTTCGCAGCTTCTTCTTCTGCGGAGCCTATCTGAGCTTCAGCGGTCTTTTTTCTGTGCTGACCGCCGAAAATAAATCCTAAGACACCGAAAAGTATTGCACAAACGACAGCAATAATAATTGCGACATAAATCGGAATAGTCAAAGTAGCAGCACCTCCTTCTTGTAATTGATTTCCGGCCCGGCAAGAAAAACGTCCCTTGCACCGGAGATATGACATAAGCACATCATCAAAAGAATTACAGTATTGTTACTCGAGCGATAGTCAAAATCACTATCTTTAATATTTTAAAACAATTGAACAATAAAGTCAAGACAAAAAGGGATAATTTTTATCTATTTTTCCACTTTTGCCCCCAATAAAGAAATCAGACCCGTTTTACTTGCCCGGGTCTGAATCCTATCAAGTTAATATCCGCTTACAAGCCGCGGTTAATCCTCGCTGTTTTCTTCATCGCTGTCCGTTCCGATATAAGACGGTGACTTTTTGCGGACGTTGAACATATAACCGGCAAGAAGTCCGACAGCAAGTATACTTGTCGGCGCCGCAACAACTTCGGGGTTCTCTTTTACGGCAGTAGCAGCCCGTTCGGCAAACGACGACTCGCTTTCCTCCTGCGTTGTCACAACGATTGTTCCGTCACTTTCATCGGTCGCATACGTTTCATCAAGAAGCTGCTGAAGATAATCCGGTTTTGCGCTTGTGGTCGCCGTTTCATCCGATGTTGTGAACGCATACGTTGAAAGCGTATTGCCGGTGTTGTCTTCCTCTTCAAAATGCAAGCTTGACTCACTGTTTTCGGTGGTCGGCGGCGTAATCTGCTGATCAACGGCATCGAAAATATTGTTGACAATCTGATTAGCCGTTTCGTTGCTCTGCGGGATAACAGAGCTGACCTGATTCTGGATATTGGCTACAATGTCGTTCTGCGCCGTCGAGCTTTCGGCGGTCTTATCGTACTTGATAACATTGAACGTATATGTAACGCTCTCTTTGTTACCGTTGTTATCATCGTACTCAACCAGCATCGTCACAACTTCCCTTTTCTTTTCCGGATTCAATGCGGCATATGTGGTAGAAGAGTGGGTCATGGCCTTGTCGGCTAAGTAGATCTTGACGAACTTGTTGCTGCCGTCAATCTGGTCAGCCAGGGCAAAGGGCGTGAACCAAAGCTTTTCGCACTTTTTATCGACATATAAATCATATTCAAAAATATCGGAATAAAACTCCTCGTCAAGAGGGAAACAGCCGTTCTTGCACGCAAGTTCAAACAGTTGCTCACATATTGCGTCGGGTTCGAAAGAAACACCCTTTTCGTTAAGCATGGTTTTGAGGATCAGTCTTGCCGTCTCGTTCGGTCCACCGTTGATTTCGGCATCCGCAAGAGCAATCGGGCTGATATGAATATCATAAGCCGAATCGAAAATTGTCGCGTAATAAGCGTAATCAACGTATTCAAGCTGAGCCTGCGTCGCCTCGTCATACTGCGTCAGAGGAACCTGATATTCGTTCTTTGCTGCCGTTATGATCTTCACCCAATGGAAAATTTCACTATTCGTCGGGTTGTCACTCATCGGTATCTGATCAAATTCGGTAACATACTGTTTCAGATTATACATACCGAAACCAAGAACGGTATTGATTCCCGACGGAAGATTGGACCCTAATAACTCGGCAAGAATGATCGTGATCGCACCGTCAAGCGTAACGCCCTTCGGTAACGACACCTTTTTATTGTAAAGAGCATAAATCGCATCATATTTCATCGCCGCAAAGACAACGGCGGCCTTGGTTTTTTCCATCGCCGACATATCAACCGGAAGATTGACGCCTTTTTTTATCAGATAATTCTTCATTCCGTTTTCGTTGATCGTCATTCCGCAGGCAGTCACAACATAAAACAAAGCGTTCACAACGGCATTGTATCCATCTTCTACCGTTCGCTCGTTGAGCCCTTCAAGAAGCTTATAGTTTTCAACCTCATTAAGAAATTCATCGTATGTATGGCTGTACGGATAATCGCCCTTCGGAACAATGCGTGCCTGGGCGATCGCCATAGCATCGTCCCGAATCACAAGATTGTCAAGCCATGCGAGACTGTAAGCCGGCGAAGCCGACCGCGTATTGCCCGGAATATGGCGCACCGTTCCGTTTACGATCACAACTGAGGCCAAAGAGGTAAAAGGTACAACAACCGTTGTCATCAAGATGACAACCGCCGCCAAAAGAGATAAAATCTTTTTGATTTTCAAAGCGTCTCCTCCTTTGGAAAAATGTATAGAAACACATATTAACTGATTATATATGTTACTATGATACAACGAAACCGAAATAATGTCAACCGAAAAAGCGTCGTTTCCTGTAAAATAATTATTACCGGTGTAAAATTTGGTTAATTTTTATCGGCATACAGCCAAAGGAAAGGGCACGGCAAAAATACCGTGCCGATATCAATTTAGTCCTGTCCGGAAACCTCGATTCCGAGATCTTTTAACTGAACGTCGTCAACAACCGACGGACAGTCCGTCATCGGTTCACTTGCGTTTTGTACCTTCGGGTAGGCAACAACATCGCGAAGATTGTCAAGACCGAGCATCTGCATGCAAAGTCTGTCAAGTCCGAGACCGATTCCGCCGTGCGGCGGTGCTCCGTACCGGAAAGCGTCAAGCAGGAAGCCGAACTTTTCGTAAGCCTCCTCGTCCGAAAGACCTAAAAGCGAGAAAATTCTCTTCTGCAAGGCGGGATCGGTGATTCTGATTGAGCCGCTTGCCAGCTCTACACCGTTTAAAACAAGATCATATGCCGTTGCCCGGACATTCGCCTTGTCCGTTTCAAGATACGGCAGACATTCCTCAAGCGGAGCCGTGAACGGATGGTGCATCGCCACAAACTGACCGAGCTCCTCATCCCAGTCAAAGAACGGAAATTCAACGATCCACAGAAGATTGAGCTTTGACTTGTCGATCAGGTCGAGCTTCTTGGCAACCGCCTGACGAAGCGCACCTAAAACCGGAAGCGTAACCGACTGCTTGTCGGCAATAATCAGTACAACGTCACCCGGCTTTGCGTCTGCCTTTTCGGCAATTGCTGCCATTTCCGCTTCCGTCATGAACTTCGCAAAGGACGAAGCGACCGAGCCGTCCTCGGCGTAACGGATCCAGGCAATACCCTTCGCGCCGATCCCCTTGACAAGCTCGACAAGCTTATCAATCTCTTTTCTTGTCAGAACGGAGTATGCATTCTTAGCGTTGATGCCACAGACTCTTCCGCCGTTTTCGAGCGCACCGGTGAACACACCGAAGCCGCAGCCGGAGACGGCGTCTTTGAGGTCGAAGATTTCCATTTCGTATCTTGTGTCGGGCTTATCGGAGCCGTAACGCTCCATCGCCTCTTTATACGTCAGTCTCGGAAGCGGTGTCTCAACGTCTCTGCCGATCGCTTCTTTGAAAAGGCGTTTGACGAAGCCCTCGATCATGGAAAGGACGTCCTCCATATCAACAAAGCTCATTTCCACGTCGATTTGCGTAAATTCGGGCTGTCTGTCGGCTCTTAAATCCTCGTCACGGAAGCAACGGGCAATCTGCATATAGCGGTCAAAGCC
>JALEYA010000245.1 GCA_022779945.1 Oscillospiraceae bacterium
TGAAACTGTAACCGCTTATCCGATTACCATTCCGCAGCAGTTTATGTTTGCCTGCTCGATGCAGTACGGACAGGATGCCCTGATCAACAATATCGGCTCCGGCAATTACTGGAAGGGCGAAATGGACTTTGACATCATGAGAAAGTCCGTTTATGAGGCCATCGGCCGTTGTGACACGATGAGAATGCGTTTCGCGCCGGATGAAACCTACAAGGTACTTCAGTACATCACGCCGGAGACCGAAATGGAAATCGAAACGCTCGACATGAGCGATGTTTCCCTTGAGGAAGCGCACGAAAAGCTTAAGGAAATCACGCACGGTCCCGTGCCGATGTTCTATTGTGAACTTCATAAGATCTGGCTTGTCAAGCTCTCCGACGGCTACAACGGACTGCTGTTCAAGCTTCAGCATCTTGCTATGGACGCGTATTCCACGAAGATTTTCCTGAAAGATATCATGGAGATCTATCTTCATTATGTAAAAGGCGAAGCTTATCCGAAGCCGATGCGTCCGTATGTTCCGGCACTTCTCAAGGAGCTTGCTTACATGAAGTCCGAACAGTACGAAGCGGATAAAAAGTATTGGTACGATTCTCTTGCTACGACAACGGAGCCGATTTTTACCGACTATCTTCTGGATAACCGTCTGAAAAAGCAAAGAGAAACCTATCCCGACCGCAGATACTGCGATATTCATTCCGGCTCACCCGAAGCGGGACTTGAAATTTTCGACCTGACCGCCGAAGAAACGCAAAAGGTTTTTGCAATGTGCGAAAAGAACGGTCTTTCCGTCTGCGCAACGCTTTCAATGGCTCTTCGTACCGCTCTTTCCGTTTTCAATGACAACGAGCAGGACGTATCGTTCAAGATGATCGTCAACCGCCGCGGCAATCTTAACGAAAAGAAATCCGGCGGTATCCGCATCAACTTCTTCCCGATGAGAAGCATTGTTTCTCCCGAGGTTTCGTTCAAAACGGCAATCGAAGAGATTGAGCAGGTGCAAAACGAGATTTACTCTCATTGCAACTTAGGCTTCTGGGAAATGCTTGCTTTACGTCATCAGTCAATGCCGAAAACGGCTCTTCCCGATTCCACCTATGACAGTGTCGGCTTCTCCTATCAGCCGCTTATGATTATCCCGAATCTTGACGAAGAAACCGCAAGAACGGCAAAGGGCGTATGGTACAACAACGGGGCTTCGATGATTCCGCTTTACATCACCGCAAGACATAGAGCCGAGGACGGCGGACTGGAGTTTGTCTTTGAATACAGAAAGACACCCGATCCGACGTACGACCTTACGGTATTCTTCCGTGTATTGCATGATGCTCTTATGCTCGGAACGGAAGATCCCGAAATCAAAGTCGGCGACATTCTTGATAAAGCAGCCATCACAGATGAAGAAAGGAACGGAAAATAATGCAGGAACTTGTAGCGATTATTGAGAATTACGTTGAGGCGGACGAAATCACCGCCGATACAAGCTTTAAAAAGGATTTAGGACTCAGCTCCTTTGACACGGTCTGCATGATTGACGAAATCAAAACCACGCTCGGCGTAAAGCTTGAGCCTGCCGACTTTGTGAAATATAAGACCGTCGGTGCAATGGCAGACTACATTAACTCGATGAAATAAATCTGTCAAGTGAAAGAAAAAAACGAGCCTCGACCGGAGACTCGTTTTTTGTTATCCTGAAAACGGAATATTTCGTTCAATCGCTTCCAATTATATTGAAAATTTCACTAATTGTGATATACTGAAAAAGGTGATATATAATGAAAATCCTGATTGATGCCGACGGCTGTCCGGTTGTAAGATTGACAATCTCGATTGCCAAAGAATACGGAATACAAGCCGTAATTTTTTGTGATACCAGCCATGAGTTTCACGAGGACGGCGTGAAAACCGTTACGGTCGATAAAGGAGCGGACAGCGCGGACTTTAAAATTGTGAATTGTATGGATGCCGGCGACCTTGTTGTTACGCAGGATTACGGCCTTGCCGCCATGGTGCTTTCCAAAAACGGCATAGCGCTGACGCAAAACGGACTGGAGATCACTTCGGCTAACATTGATTCGCTTCTGACTTCACGATATGCCGCCAAAAAAGCAAGAATGAGCAAAAAGCACCTCAAAGGTCCGCCGAAGAGAACCGCCGAACAGGATACGGCTTTCGAAAGAGCTCTCAGGCGGATTTT
>JALEYA010000028.1 GCA_022779945.1 Oscillospiraceae bacterium
TTATGACGCATCAAAGGGCGCAACAACAGCAACGCTCATGCAGGGCTTTGATGACAATTATATTGAGAAAGCAAAGCTTGAAGGCACATATAAGTATATTTCCCCCGACCTTCAGATTGACGCTTCAACCTGTCTTTTCCCGGATACAACATGGTTCATCAAGGATCTTGACCACAATAATTTCCCCGGCTGTGTCAACGAACTGATGGTGGCCGCCTGCCGCAGTGAAAAGGAAATGACCATCTATGATGACGAGCGGTTCCCGCAGTATATGCGTTTCTATTACTGGGAAGATGCCATTAAGCCGATGACCGAGGAAAATGACGACACAAGAGATTATACAACGAACATTTTCCAGGCGATTTACCGGTTTTTCAAGGCAGTAATTGAGTATCTGAAAACGTTGTTGAAAAAATAACCGAATATCCAGACTGACTCTGTTTTGGAGTCGGTCTGTTTTTTGAGAATGATAAAAAATGAAGTTTTCAATAACGGTTGATTTTTTCTGTCGATATGTTAAAATGTACATACAAAATGCTTATCGAAAGGTGGATAAACATGAATACGGAGAAAATAAGAAAACAGATTATCGAGGGGAAAACCTCTCTCGGCATTGAGTACGGCTCAACAAGAATCAAGGCCGTTCTTGTCAGCGACGACACAGAATTGATTGCTTCGGGTGTTTATGAATGGGAAAACGAGCTTGTTGACGGAATCTGGACGCATTCGAACGAAAGCATCATCAGAGGACTTCAGCAAAGTTATGCCGAACTGAAAAAGTGTGTGCTTGAAACCTACGGTCTTGTGCTCGAAAAAATCGGCTCAATCGGTATTTCGGCGATGATGCACGGCTATCTTGCTTTTGACAGTGACGGAAAGCTGCTTGTTCCGTTCCGCACATGGCGCAACACGATGACGCACGATTCAGCCGTGAAGCTTACAAAGCTGTTCGGCGTGAATATTCCCGACCGCTGGAGTATTGCGCATCTTCAGTATGCCGTTGACTGCGGCGAGGAACATATCGACAATCTGAGCTTTATGACGACTCTTGCCGGCTATGTTCACTATCTTCTGACCGGTAAAAAGGTTCTCGGTATCGGTGATGCTTCGGGTATGTTCCCGATTGACAGCGAGACGGGGTATTACGATAAAAAGATGATGCGGAAATTTGAATCGCTTCAGGAAAACGCCGCGCATTCCCTTTGTCTTTCGATTATCTTGCCGAAAGTGCTCAAAGCCGGCGAAAATGCAGGCAGCCTTACCGAAAGCGGTGCATGGCTGCTTGATACCGACGGTGACCTGAAACCGGGCATTCCGTTCTGTCCGCCCGAGGGCGACGCCGATACGGGTATGGTTGCGACCAACAGCGTTGAAGCCGGAACGGGCAATGTTTCCGCCGGCACTTCTGTCTTCTCCATGGTTGTTTTGGAAAAGACACTGAAAAATCTTTATCCCGAAATCGACATGATCGCCACTCCCGAGGGAAATCCCGTTGCGATGGTGCACGGCAACAACTGTACGGGTGACCTTGACGCATGGATCGGTATTTTCGGTGAGCTTCTTGATAAAATGAAGGTCAAGTATAAAAAGGCGGATCTTTACGATAAGTTCTATTTTGCCGCCTTGGAGCCCGAAAAGTTCAGCGGTGTTTTGTCCTATAACTGTTTTTCGGGTGAGCCGATTCTGTCTCTTTCCGAGGGCAGACCGATGTTCCTGCGGCTTCCCGACGCCGACTTCAATCTTTCCACAATGGCGCAAAGTCTCATTTTCTCAAGCTTTGCCACGCTGAAAATCGGTATGGAAAAGCTCAGCACCGAGGGCGTAAAAATGACGAAGTTTTTGGGTCACGGCGGCCTTTTCAAAACCAGAACCGTCGCGCAGCGTCTGATGGCGTCCGCCTTGGGTGTACCTGTTGAGGTTATGTCGTCGGCAGGCGAAGGCGGCGCATGGGGGATTGCGATTCTTGCGGCCTATATGAGAAATAAAAAAGACGGTCAGTCCTTGGGCGATTACCTGGAAAATGAAGTTTTTGCTTCGGCAAAAACCGAGTGCGAACAGCCGGATCAAAAATATGCCGACATTTTTGAAAAATACATAAAGGTCTATAAGGACTGCGCAGACCTTCAGAGGTCTGCGGCAGAACTCTTTAAATAAAAGGCAACCTCTAAAAACCCCCCGACATTCGTCATAATGCCCAACTAATGCCGTCTTTGTTGTTGAAAATCCTTGAAATCCGGAAGGATTCCTGCGGATTTTCGCCTAAAATCCGACATCATTTGTGCACTATGCCAAATGTCTTTAGGCTTTTAGAGATTGCCAAAACATGAAAGGAGCCGCTTTTGCGGTGGGGTGACATATAGAATGAAAATCAGTGACTATGAATTCTGGTTTGTTGTCGGAAGTCAGTTCCTTTACGGTGCTGAAACGCTCAGACAGGTCGAAAAGAACAGCAGAATCCTTGTTGACGAGTTGAATGCCTGCGGAAAGCTTCCCTGTAAGGTCGTTTATAAGGATATCGTCAAGACCGCCGACGGAGCAACCGGAATTGTAAACGAAGCGAACTTCAGTGAAGACTGCGCCGGTATTATCACGTTCTGCCATACGTTTTCGCCGTCCAAAATGTGGATCAATGCGCTGTCCTTGCTTCAGAAGCCGTGGCTTCACTTCCATACGCAGTTTAACCTGACGATTCCCAATGATGAGATTGATATGGATTATATGAATCTTCACCAGAGCGCGCACGGTGACCGCGAACACGGCTTTATCGGTGCAAGAATGAGAAAGCCGAGAAAGATTGTTGTCGGCTATTGGAAAAAACCCGAGGTTCAGGAAAAAATCGGCAAGTGGATGAAGTCTGCCGCTGCCGCTGATTTCAGCCGGAATCTCAAGGTGATGCGCTTCGGCGATAATATGCGTGAGGTTGCCGTCACCGAGGGCGACAAGGTCGAGGTACAGATGAAGCTCGGCTGGCAGGTCAACACCTGGCCTGTCGGGGCGCTGGTTGAGGAAATGGATCTGGTGACCGAAGCTGAAACCGACGCAAAAATGGACGAATACCGTTCGCTTTACGATTTTGCGACCGACGATATGGAGACGGTACGCTATCAGGCGAAAGAGGAAATTGCCATTCGGAAAATGCTTGACCGTGAGGGCTGTAAGGCGTTTTCGAACACGTTTCAGGATCTTTACGGTATGAAACAGCTTCCGGGGATCGCAACACAGAATCTCATGCGGCAGGGCTACGGCTACGGCGGCGAGGGAGACTGGAAGGTTGCGGCGCTTACGGCGGTTATGAAGTTCATGGGCGAAAGAAGCGCCTTTATGGAGGATTACACCTACGACCTCGAAAACGGCTTGAGCCTTGGTGCGCATATGCTTGAAGTCTGTCCGTCGCTTTCTGACGGCAAGCCGAGAATTGAAGTGCATCCGCTCGGAATCGGCGACAGAGAACCGCCCGCAAGACTTGTTTTCGAGGGCAGAGCAGGCAAGGGCGTTGTGGCGTCTCTTGTCGATATGGGCGGTCGGCTTCGTTTGATCGTTCAGGACATCGAGTGCATCAAGCCGACGCAGACCATGCCGAATCTTCCCGTTGCAAGAGTGATGTGGAGACCCGAGCCGGATCTTGAAACCGGTGCCGAGTGTTGGATCCTTGCCGGCGGTGCGCACCACACGGTTTTAAGCTATGACTGCGACGCCGAAATGCTTCGTGATTTTGCAAGAATTATGGACATTGAATTTGTACATATTGACAAGGACACCAAGCCCGAAACACTTGAAAAAGAACTGTTTTTCAGCGATATCGCCTGGAAACTGAAAGGATAACCCAATGCTTGAAGAATTAAAGAAAAAAGTCTGTGAAGCGAATTTATTGCTTCCCGAATACAATCTTGTCACTTTTACCTGGGGAAACGTCAGTGCCGTTGACCGTGAAAAGGGTTTGGTTGTTATCAAGCCGAGCGGTGTGGAGTATAAAACTATGAAGCCCAAGGATATGGTGGTCGTTGACCTTGAAAGCGGAAAGACCGTCGAGGGAGAATACCGTCCGTCGTCCGATACACCGACGCATCTTGTGTTGTACCGCAGTTTTAAAAATATCGGCGGAATTGTGCATACGCACAGCCGTTGGGCGACCGTTTTTGCGCAGTCAAGGCGCAGTATACCGGCGTTGGGTACAACGCATGCCGATGATTTTTACGGCGACATTCCGTGTACGCGGCTGATGACCGAAGAAGAGATAAAAGGCGAGTATGAGCACGAAACGGGAAATGTTATTGTTGAAGCGTTCAGTGATATTGACCCCAATGAAATTCCGGCGGCACTTGTGGCAAGTCACGGACCGTTCTGTTGGGGCAAGGACGCTTTCGAAGCCGTTCACAAGGCGGTTGTGCTTGAAGAGGTTGCCTTTATGGCGTGGCACAATCTTGCCATGGGTGACAGCGAAAGAATGCAGCAGGTTCTTCTGGACAAGCATTTTTTAAGAAAGCACGGAAAAAATGCCTATTACGGGCAAAAATAAAACAAGCAAGCTCTGACTTCGGTCGGGGCTTTTTGTTGCAAAATTTATAAAAAAGTTTT
>JALEYA010000049.1 GCA_022779945.1 Oscillospiraceae bacterium
GACGTTGCAGGCGGACCGGTGCGGCGAAGCCGCACATTTGCCGTTTCGCAGAAACGGCAAAAACAAAACCGCAGGTTTTGTCGGGACGCCGTCCGACCTCCGGATGAAGCTCACCCCGAAGCCGCCCGACTTGCCGCCGCTTATGATTTACAGGGTTCCCGATACGAACAAACTGTCTCTGCGGAAACAAGCTGTCCTTCGGTGCAAGGCACCCCGCGACCTCAATTACGAATTACGCATTACGAATTACGAATTGAAAAGCCCCGCAGGTGCACTTCATTTATTATTATATCGTTCTTCTTCCCTCAAGTGCCTTTGTCAGCGTCACCTCGTCTGCATATTCAAGCTCCGCACCGACCGGTACACCGTAGGCAAGACGGCTTACGGTGATTCCCATCGGCTTTAACAGCCTTGAGATGTACATCGCCGTCGCTTCACCTTCGACCGTCGGATTCGTTGCCATAATGACTTCTTTGACTTCGTCGTCGCCGATTCTTGCCAGTAATTCTTTTATCGTGATGTCCTCGGGACCGATTCCGTTCATCGGAGAGATCACACCGTGTAAAACGTGATAAGTCCCATTGTATTCATGCGTGCGCTCAAAGGCAATGACGTCCCTTGGATCCTCTACGACACAGATAATGCTTTTATCCCTCGAATCGTTTTTACAGATCGGACACTTTTCGTCCTCGGCAAGGTTACAGCAAACAGAGCACCGCTTGATTTTCTCGTGCGCTTCCAGGATAATTTTCGAAAAGTTTTCTGCTTCCTGCTTTGTCATGTTCAGCACATAAAACGCAAGCCGTTGGGCGCTTTTGTGACCGATTCCGGGCATACGTTCAAACTGCTCGACGAGCTTTGAAAGCGTGACAACACTGTATCTTCCCATCAGAACGGAAGACCCATTCCGCCGAGAGCACCTTTCACGGCACCCATCGCCTGTTCCATAGCATCCTCTGCCTTTTTCATCGCTTCGTTCGCGGCGGCAATAATCAGGTCGGAAAGCATTTCAACATCCTCGGGGTCAACAACCTCGGGTTTCAGCTCAATATTTCTGATTTCGTGTGCGCCGGTAACGGTGACGGTAACGGCCCCGCCGCCCGCGCTTGCAGAAAATTCGGTCTGTTCGATTTCAGCTTGCTTGGCTTCAAGATCAGCCTGCATCTGCTGAATCTGCTTCATCATGTTTCTCTGGCTGCCGCCCTGGGCGCCCGGTATTCTTGCTTTCATAGGTTTTTACTCCTTTTCTTTTATTCGGTTTGTATATTCACGCCTAGTCCTTTTGCCTTTTCGAGAAAAGAATCAAGGGGGTCGGCCTTTTTTTGTTCTTTTGGTTCCGCTTCGGCTTTCGGTGTATAGATACCCAACCGATAGCTTCTGCCTGTTGTGCGAAGAATGGCTTCTTTGACGTCTCTTGCATTTCTGCCGGTTTTGATAAAGCTTGAAAACGTCGGGTTTTCACTTTTAATCAGGACAAAGTCATTCCGGATATAAGCAACCGAGCCGGTCAGAATCGCCTTGAGCGGCATATTGATACGGCTAAGTTCCGAAAGCACCTGCGGCCATTCTTCAAGCATTATGTCTGCGGTGTCTTCCGTCGGGTGTTCGGCTGTCTGCGTCGGTTTTGCCTGCGGCGTTTCCGGCTCAGGCGGCAAAGGCTTCGCTTCGTTTGTTTGCGGCTCTTGCGGTTCAGCATAAGCCGGCGAAGTGTTTACCGACTCCGTTCTTTCGGCAGAGCGTGTATTTTCTGCTCTTTCATTGCTTTCAAAAGATTCTATTTGTGTTTTCACAGGTTCGGTGTATTTTACGGTTACACCGCTTCTGACTTTGGCTTCCAGGTCGGCAAGCCGCCTTAAAATGCCGTTGCGGTCGTCGGAAAGAGCGGGATGAGCAAGCCTTATTACCGCCGTTTCCATTTCGACTCTGCGATTTGCGCCCCTTTTAATCTCGGTAAGTGTATTTTGAAGAAGATCAATCGCAAAAAGTAAAGCTTCCAAGGTAAACGATGCACTTTGTTTCTTATAGGAATCCAGCTCCTGCTGTGTTCCGATCAAAACACTTTCGGCGTTTTTGACGGTTTTGGTAATCATCAGATTCCGGAAATGGTTGATAAGCTCTGAGCAAAGGCGCTCCATATCGAAACAGCCGTTGTGAAGCTCATTGATAAGCGAAAGACAGGCGGCGGCGTCCTCTTTCTTGACGGCATCCGCTAAATCAAAAAGGTGCTGACGCCCCGTAAGGCCGGCAACCGAACACACGGTTTCGGTCGTGATGTGTTTTTCTCGTGAAACGCACTGGTCAAGAACGGAAAGAGCGTCTCTCATGCCGCCGTCGGCGATTTTCGCAATCAGCAAAGCGGCTTCTTCGTCAAGCGTAAAGCCCTCTTCATCAGCGATAAACTGCATACGGCTGACCATGCTTTCGCTGTCGACCCGCTTAAAGTCAAACCGTTGACAGCGGGAAAGAATCGTCGCCGGAATTTTATGAACCTCGGTCGTCGCAAGGATAAATTTAACGTGCGCCGGCGGCTCTTCGAGCGTTTTCAGAAGAGCGTTGAACGCTCCAATGGAAAGCATATGAACCTCGTCGATGATATACACTCTGTATTTACAGCTTGCCGGAGCAAAAGCGGATTCATCCCGGATATCCCGGATGTTGTCAACGCCGTTATTACTGGCGGCGTCGATTTCGACAACATCGAGAATTGCGCCCGATTCAATTCCCTTACAGATTTCACATTCACCGCAGGGATTACCGTTCACGGGGTGCAGGCAGTTGACCGCCTTGGCAAGAATTTTTGCACAGGTGGTTTTCCCCGTGCCTCTCGAGCCGGTGAAAAGGTAGGCGTGCGAAAGCTTGCCGGTTTTGACCTCGTTCGAGAGCGTAGAGGTAATATGAGACTGACCGACGACGTCCGAAAAGACCTTCGGTCGGTATTTACGGTATAAAACCTGGTACATTTTCACACCCCCGGAAAATTAAAATGATATATGCCTACGGCATATGATGAATGATATACGCCTACGGCGTATGATATG
>JALEYA010000078.1 GCA_022779945.1 Oscillospiraceae bacterium
GTCGCTTCGTGCTTGAAATAGTCGCCGAAAGAGAAGTTGCCGAGCATTTCAAAATATGTGCCGTGACGTGCCGTTATGCCGACTCTTTCAATATCGGGCGTGCGGATACACTTCTGACAGGTGGTCATTCTCGTTCTCGGCGGGGTCAGCTCACCCGTGAAGTACTTCTTCAGAGGGGCCATACCGGCGTTGATAAGAAGCAGGCTCTTATCTCCCTGCGGTACAAGCGAAAAACTCGGCGCACGAAGGTGTCCCTTGCTTTCAAAAAACGAAAGGTACTTTTCTCTGATTTCGTTAAGTCCCATCCATTGCATTGTTATCAATTCCTTTCTTTGGTTTACAAAATAAAAAAAGATACTTTTTGCCGTTTCTTCGGGGTGAAGCAAAACACTCCACGGTACCACCCGACTTGCGCAAAAAGCACCACTTTAATCCCTTAACGCGGGGAACGTCCGTCCTTTCGGCGGAAACTCGGCAGGCAGCACGCACCGTCTTTTTTTCGGCAGACAGCCTTTCAGCCGTTGAGCTGTCCTCTCTTTTCCGACGGACGGATTGTTTCCTGCGTCACAGTATTTGAACTATTGAATTTTACCCGATTATTTTACTATTCCTTTTGCTCTTTGTCAAGAGTGAAATTTCAGGCTGACAAAATCAAAATGGTTATTTTTATAATTATACACCATTTGAATGGAAAATAAAAGATTTGACATATAAAAACTCATCTGCTATAATTACTTTGTACGGCTAACAGGCATCAGTCGTGCTATTTTTATGTCTGCATGATTTTAACGGAGGCAAATACCATGAAGAAAGATATCGTAATCGTCGGCGCAGGTCCTGCCGGCATTTTTACCGCAATCGAAATGATCAAAAAAGGCAGTAAGAAAAGTATTCTGATTGTCGAAAAGGGTCAGTCGGTCGAAAACAGACACTGCCCGAAGGATAAAACGCACAAATGTGTTTCCTGCAAGCCCTATTGCCACATTACAACCGGCTTTTCGGGTGCAGGCGCATTTTCGGACGGCAAGCTTTCCCTTTGCTACGAGGTCGGAGGCGATCTTCCGTCACTCATCGGCGAAGCAAAAGCGCAGGAAACCATTGACTACGCCGATAAAATCTACCTTGAATTCGGTGCGGACGAGCACATCGAGGGCATCAGCAATTCCGAAGAAGTCAAAAAAATCCGCATCAAGGCCATTCAGGCAGGCCTGAAGCTTGTTGATTGCCCCATTCGCCACATGGGCACGGAAAAGGCACAGGATATCTACTATGCGATTGAACAGTACCTTTTAAACAACGGCGTTGAAATCCGCTTTGGCGAAGAATGTCAGGATCTCATTCTTGAGGGCAACGAGTGCAAGGGTGTCAGAATCAAGAACGCCAGAACCGGCAAGGAAGAAGAGATTTTTGCCGACCACACCGTCGTGGCTACGGGCAGAAGAGGCGCCGAATGGCTCGAGCAGATCTGCGCTGAATACGGCATCGCCCATCAGCCGGGCACAGTTGACATCGGCGTCAGAGTCGAGGTGCGAAACGAAATCATGGAAAAAGTCAACGAGGTTCTTTACGAATCGAAGCTGATCGGCTATCCGAAGCCGTTTAAGAACAAGGTGCGCACCTTCTGTCAGAATCCCGGCGGCTTCGTCAGTCAGGAAAATTACGACAACGACCTTGCCGTTGTCAACGGCCACTCCTACAAAGAACTCAAATCCAACAACACCAATCTTGCCATTCTTTGCTCCCACAACTTCAGCTATCCGTTCAATCAGCCGATTTCCTACGCACAAAAGGTCGGCGAACTGACGAATATGCTCGGAACGGGACATATTCTCGTCCAGCGTTTCGGCGATATTCTTGACGGAAAGAGAACGTGGGAAAAGGAGCTTGCGCAGTCGAACGTCAAGCCTACCCTGCCCGACGCCGTTGCCGGCGACATCACCGCCGCCATGCCGTACCGTGCGATGACGAACATCATCGGCTTTATCAAGGCGATGGATCACGTTGTCGAGGGCTTTGCGTCCTACGAAACGCTTCTCTACTCCCCCGAACTGAAGTTTTACAGCAACCGTGTCAAGATGGACAGTGACTTTAACACCAGTGTCAAGGGTCTTCATTGCTTAGGCGACTCGAGCGGCTGGACAAGAGGTCTGATGATGGCTTCGGTTATGGGTGTTCTCATGGGTAGAAAATTAAGCGAGGAAGAATAACAAATTATAAATCAATACCGCCGGCGTGCTCCAAACGGTCTGCACGCCGGCGTTGTTTTCGTTACGGACAGCAACAGGTGTCACAGTCACAATTGATTGTGCTGTCGCCCATGCAGGCAACCACCTGATAATAAATCGGAATCTTAATGCTGACCTTTTGTGTAACGGTCACTTCACAGCAGTCGGCACTTTTGCGTTCACAGCAATCAATGTCCGGTTCTCCGCAGCATTCCACAACCACTTCACCGAGTGCCGTATCCGGCTTCAGCTCAATCGGAACGCTGATTTCGGCATAGTGATAGCCGGCTTTTACGCAGCTGTCCTGTGTGCAGTCACACTCATCTCTCAGGATATCCTGTTCTTCTCCGTATAGTACGTTTTCAGCCATATTCTTCAGTCTCCTCCTCTCTTTCGGGCTGTATTACATTTTATGCAAAACAGCCGAAACTGCGCATTATCTATTTGATAATCAGCTTGAGAATGAGCAAAGCAATCACTACCCAGAAAAGCACGACCGGCAAAGCGTAATACCATTTTTTCGGCTTGCCGTCGTGCCACATTTCTTTTGATTTTTCGCGGCAGGAGGTCATGATCTCTTTCGGGATAAAACGAACCGTCAGAGCGACAAGCGCCGGGAGGATAATGACATCATCAAGATAGCCGAGCACCGGAATAAAATCCGGAACAAGGTCAACCGGAGAGAGCGCATACGCCACCGTCAGTGCCGCAAAGAGCTTCGCCAAGGCAGGCGTCCGCTTATCCTTTAACGCCAAAAATACAGCGGGGACATCGGTTTTTAAGCTTTCGGCACGCTGTCTGAGATTCATTATAAATTCTTCTTTGATTCGTCTTTTTTCTTCTTTTCTACAAAGTATGGAACCGTGAGTCCGATCATAACGGCAAGTATATACACGGGCATCACAAAAGAGAGCAGGCACCCCG
>JALEYA010000084.1 GCA_022779945.1 Oscillospiraceae bacterium
CGAAAAGCGTTCTTTGCTTACTTTCTGACGCGCCTGTCAGGCCGTTAGACGGCTTCACTGCCGCCGTGATTTCTGCTATGTTGGACTTTTTCTCCCGTGTAGGTAGTTTCTGCTAATTGGTATGTGCCCGCGCGGCATTGGCGCAAAAGTAGAAAGATAGAAGTAGTTATGGCAGAAAAGTACAAGCTGACTGATTGATAAAATAAACAGAGCGGTGGAGGTCAGCGCCCCTTCCGACGGCTTCGCCGCCACCTTCCCCAAAGGGGACGGCTTTTATCCCGACATACTAAAATTTACCGACCTGCTCACAGCTCGGGCACTCAGCTTTCAATTAAGTACCATGACACCCGGCATTGGTATCGCCTTGCGACCGACTAAACATAAATTTACTTTTATATTTTTCACGAAATTTCAAAAAATATCAGCGTAACGGAGGTGACATAGAAATGAATGAAAATGAGCCGGTTTTCGATACTCCCGAACTTTCGGAAGAAACCGAACCGGATTTTATTACCCTCAAACAAATGCTGAAAGCCAATGCCGCAAGATACGCCATCAGAAAAGCTTTTTTTGTAAAAGACGAAAACGGCGAAATAACCGGCATTTCCTATAAAAAGTTTTCATCTCATGTTGATTCTCTCGGAACAGCGTTGACCGAAAAACTCGGACTTTCCGACTGTCATATCGGACTTTGCGCAAGAAACTGCTATGAATGGTGTGTTTCGTACTTTGCCGTAAGCTGCGGAACAGGTGTTGTCGCCGCGATTGACCGTGAAACTATTATTCCCGAGCTTCTGAATATTATTGCCTTTGCCGAGCTGCGGGCAATTATTGCCGATAAAAAAGTAACCGAAAAGCTGATCGATAATTTTGAGAAACTGCCCGACGGATTTCAGATCATCTGCATTGACGACTTTCCCGACGAGCGCGTCATCTCGTTCCGGTCGCTTGTTGACGACGGAAAAGCCTTAATCAAACAGGGCTCAACCGCCTTTTCGGACTGTGAAATCGACCCGGATAAAATGGCTGTATTGCTTTTCACTTCGGGCACAACGGGAATGGCAAAGGGCGTCATGCTGTCTCACAGGAATCTTTGTTCGGATATCTACGGAACACTCAGCAAGGTGAAAATCAACTACGATGACTCCACACTTTGCGTTTTGCCGCTTCATCACGCGTATCAGACCATCGTTATGCTGATCCTTATTGCAATCGGCGGCTCGGCAAGCTTTTCGGACGGCCTTCGTCATATTGCGGAAAACTTAGTCGAATATAAGCCGACCGTTTTCGTCTCCGTTCCGCTGATGCTTGAAAAAATGCATAAAAAAATTGTGGAACAGCTGAACAGTCAGGGCGCATTTAAAAAGGCTTTTACCGTCGGCAAAGCGAAAACCTTTCTTTCGAGAATCACAAATCATGAGACGAAAAAGCGGATTTTCTCCCTCGTCCATTCCGTTTTCGGCGGAAAGCTTCGCATGATCATCGGCGGCGCGGCCATGTTTGACCCCGACGTTGCCAAAGATTACGCTGCTTTCGGCTTTCCCGTTATCATCGGCTACGGACTTACGGAATGCTCGCCGATTGTCATTTGCAATACCACCGACGATCCGACACCCGACAGTGTCGGAAAACCGATCGGTTATGCCGAAGCAGATATTTTCGAGCCGGACGAGGACGGAATCGGCGAGATCATCGTCAAAGGGGCAATGGTGATGCTCGGCTACTATAAAAATCAGGAAGAAACCGACAAAGTCATCATCGACGGCTGGTTTCATACAGGCGATCTCGGCTATGTGGACGAAAACGGAAACTATCATATAACCGGACGAAGCAAAAACGTGATTGTTACCAAAAACGGCAAAAACATCTATCCTGAAGAGCTTGAATACTACCTCAACAGCGACCCCGCTGTTCTGGAATCGCTGATCTTCGGTTCGGAAAGCACAAGATCCGATCCGCAGGTTACCGCCAAAGTTGTTCCCGACGAGCAGGCCATTAAAAAGAAGCTGAAAAAAGAGAAGCTGACCAATCAGGACATTCAAAAGGCAATCGTTGAAGCGGTAAGACGGCTCAACCGACGCCTGCCCTCTTATAAAAGCATCAAAAAAATCAATATTGAAACCACCGAGCTTGAAAAGACCTCGACCCATAAGCTCAAACGGAACTATTCCAAGGGCAAGCGAAAGCATCACGAAAAAAAAGAGGATGAAAATACCGGGTTGCCGATTCAACCGGAAAGCGAAGATGAGCAGACCGATAATATTCGTGAAACCCCGAAAGACGAAAATCAAGAAGACACTTGATATTCTATGAAAAGACAGTCACCCGACGAGAGAACCGACGGGTGACTGCCTTTTTCTATCTTAATCTTTTCTTAAAAGCGGTTTGACAAACAAATTATTCAACGTCCTGAAGAGCGTCGAAGCCCTCCTCACCCGTTCTGACTTTTACTACGTTTTCAACGTCGTAAACGAAAATCTTTCCGTCACCGATGTTTCCGGTATAAAGAACGGATTTCGCCGTTTCGATAACGGTTCTGACGGGTACCTTGCTGACAACGATATCAACCTGTACTTTCGGAAGAAGGTTGACGTCCTGCTTGACACCGCGGTAATACTTGGTGTTGCCGATCTGCGTACCGAAACCAAGAACGTGGCTGACGGTCATACCGGTGATGCCGATTTTAACCATCGCGGATTTGAGAGCCGAGAAGCGTTCCTCTTTCATGATAATTTCAATCTTTGTCATCTTCTGATCGCTACCGGTTGACTCAATATCCGTTCCCGGTGCAACCGTTACAGGTACGGCAACCGCCGGATCAACCGTGCCGGTAACCTCTGCCGCTTCTTCAATCTTAACCGGATTTACGGTCGGCATGAAGTCGGCATAAGCGCTGACAAGTCCGTGCTCGGGAAGGTCAAGACCCGAAATTTCCTCTTCGGCGGTAACACGAAGTCCGATTGTTTTCTTGATAATCATGAATACGACAGTAATTGCGGCTGCACCCCAGGCAAGTGTTGCAGCGACGCCGAGGCACTGGATACCGATGAACTTGCCTCTTGACATACCGGAATCGGCAAGCCACGAGTTCGAAGCGAATACACCGGTAAGAATCGTACCGAGAGCACCATTGATGCAATGAACGCCGACAGCACCGACAGGATCGTCAACCTTGAGAACCTTATCGACAAACTCAACACCGAAAACAACCGCAAAGCCGGAGCAGATACCGATGACAGCCGCTGCCCACGGTCTTACGCAGTCACAGCCTGCCGTGATAGCAACAAGACCGGCAAGCGAGCCGTTGAGCGTCATGGAAACGTCGGGCTTTTTGTAGCGGATCCAAGTGATAATCATAACCGTGCAGGTCGCAACCGCAGCGGCAAGGTTCGTGTTGAAGAATACCAGACCGGCAAGCTCGGCTGCACCGCCTGTCATGGAAACGGTTGAGCCGCCGTTGAAGCCGAACCAGCAGAACCAAAGGATAAATACGCCGAGAGCACCGAGCGTGATGCTGTGACCGGGGATGGCGTTCGGAGTGCCGTCCTTGTTGTATTTACCGATTCTGGGTCCTAAGATTGCCGCGCCGACAAGTGCGCAGACACCGCCGAGCATATGTACGGCCGTTGAGCCTGCGAAATCATGGAAGCCGAGCTGTGAAAGCCAGCCGCCGCCCCAGATCCAATGACCCGAAACAGGATAAATAATCAGGCTGATGGCCGCCGAATAAATGCAGTAAGCGGAAAATTTCGTTCTTTCTGCCATAGCACCGGAAACAATCGTCGCCGCCGTTGCGCAGAAAACGGTCTGGAAAATAAAGAAGGTGAAGAAACTTACACCATCGGGAAGAATCTCGGTGTAGTCACCTCTTGTGAAAAAGTCGATGCCGCCGAAAACGGCCGTCTGTGTGCCGAACATGATTCCGAAGCCGACAAGCCAGTAAAGCGGCGTGCCGAT
>JALEYA010000086.1 GCA_022779945.1 Oscillospiraceae bacterium
AATTTACACCGCTTATGTTCTGGGAAGATCTGACCTTTGTTTTCAAAATTATTGCCAACCTTTTCAGAAAGCTTTTCGGTTTGCCCGAAGAGGACCTCAGAGAGGAATACGAATCGAAAAAGAACGCAGAGAACAACTAAACAGACGGCAGCTGCCGCTTCCCGTGACGGAGGCGGCAGCCGTTTTTGGCTTTCACGAGGAATTTTTGTTCAGAGTGAAAGAGATTTGTTGAAAAAGCGTGGAAAAAGTGGTATACTATTCATGAAAAATGAAACAAAAAGACGGTGTTATGATACGATGAAAAAAGCGATTCAAATTAATCTTTCGGTTTTGCTTCTTCTGCTTTGTTTTTTGACCGTGTTTTCCGGCTGTTCAAAAAAGGACGGCGGCGAAAAGATAACGACGGCTGTCGAAACAACAAAAGCACCTTATAAGGAGCCGACCGATTATAACCGCCTGACGGGTCTTGACGATCTTTCCGAAGAAGCGAAAGGAAAGCGACCCGTTGCGATCATGATCAACAACATCAAAGCCTCGCTTCCGCAGTACGGTATTTCCGGAGCCGATCTGATGTTCGAATGTCTTGTCGAGGGCGGTATTACAAGAATGATGGCGGTTTATGCCGATTATACCAAGGTTCCGACGGTTTGCTCCGTTCGGTCGTGTCGCTATTATTTTCCGATTTTTGCCCAGGGGCTGGACGCCGTTTATTTTTGCTTCGGCAGCAATCCGACCCTCGGAACGCCGACGCTGAAAAAGCTGAAAATTGACTATTTCAACGGAGCGGAGAAGTATGATGAACTGATTTTCGGACGCGATCCGAACCGGCTCGGAGCATACAGCCGTGAACACACGGGCATCGTCAAGGGGAAGAACATTCCGGCGCTTTATCAAAAGTATAATATCCGAACCGACTATAAAGAGGGTAAGGACCGCTATATTTTTAAATTCAGAAATTCGGAAAAGACCGCCGCCGTCAGTAAAAAGGAATGTAAAAAACTCACGCTGAACTTCTCCCGTTCTTATTACAGCACGTTTACCTACGATGCGGCCACGAAGAAATACCTCAAACAGCATTCGGGAAAGCCGCATATGGACACGGCGAGCGGAAAACAGCTTTCGTATACCAATGTTTTTGTGCTTGAAACCAAGGTCAAGCTTTACGGAAACGGTCCGCTTGTTCAGATCAACTGGAAGGGCGGAACGGGCTATTACATCTCCGGCGGAACGGTAAAAGCGATTACCTGGACGAAGAAAAACGCCAATTCGGCAATTATTATCAAGGACGCAAACGGGAAAAGGGTCACGGTCAACAAAGGCAACAGCTATATAGGCGTCGTGAACAAGGGGGAAACCGCTTTTGCTACCTGATTGTTCGTTCTCAATTTGTTAACAAATTATAATAAATTATTAATATTTTGTTTAATCTCTTGAAATTCTGTTTTTGTTCTGTTATAATTTTTACGGTTAAAAACCGAAATATTATGAAAAGAGGTAACTGTTATGACAGACATTATTGTAAGCTTCAAAGCATTCATCGAAAAGATCGTTAAGTTCTTCCAGGATCTTGTAGCTCAGATCCGTGCTATGAACGACAAGAATTGGCCGACAGAAAGCGAAACCGATCCTGTTGCTTAATTGACAGCTGAATAACGGACAAGCCGGAGAGCAATCTCCGGCTTGATTTTTTATGGTGTTTTCATTCTTAGGCTTCTGACATCTGATGTCTGATTTCTCATTTTATCTGAATCTGGCACATCTTCATGCTTTCAAGAGCGCGGGTATGGCTTTCGGGTGTTACACCGGCGCAAAGCTCACTTTTGACGGTGATTGGTGTTTCGGGAAGATAGGCTTTCAGCATCAGCGCGTTGGAAATAACGCAGATATCCGTGCAAAGCCCGACGATTTCGATTTCGTCCGGGTTCTTGCTGCTGAGATATTCCGCAAGTCTGACCGAACCGAAGGTCGGCTTATCGAAAACGGGGCTGTCGCCGACGTCAAGCTTTTCGGAGATTTCCCAGCCTTCGGTGCCTTTGATGCAGTGCTCGACGGGGAGGCTTTTTCCTTCGGAAGAGGAAAGATAATGGTCAGTATGCGTGTCACGGGTAAAAACAACGTTGTCGCCGTTTTTCCGGAAACACTCAATTTCTTTTTTGACCTTTTCCACGATCATAACGGCTTCTTTTGTGCCGAGCGAACCGTCGATAAAATCGTTTTGCATATCAATTACAACAAGTGTTTTCATAATGATTACCATTCCTTTTAACAAGTTAACAAGCTTTACGGATTGTCTTATGCTAACATAACGCAAAGAGGGATGTCAATGCGTTTTGGATTTTTTTGAAAGATATTTTATTTACGGTAAATCCTGTAAAATCGGTGTATTGTTGGGAATCCGGAAATATATTTAGGATGAAAGTGCTTATTTGTAAGCAAAAACAGCCCAAACGCCTAAATATGTCATAAAAGCATAACTACATATAAAAAACGCATAGCAAAAACGATTGTCAACTTGTCGAAATAAGTATAAAATTAGTCAGATATATTATAAAAAGGAGGGTATGCCTATTTGGGTTTCCGCTTATGGGCGGTAACCTTGGCAGAAAACTATGACTTACAGTTACTTTCCGGGATGTACCTTAAAGACAAAGGCGAAAGACCTTGATTCTTACGGAAGAAAGGCCGCCGAGGCTTTGGGCGTCACCCTCGAAGAGCTTGAAGACTGGCAGTGCTGCGGAGCAGTGTACCCGATGGCAAAGGACGAGATTGCAACCAAGCTTTCGTCTGTCAGAGCGCTCAACAGTGCAAAGCAGAAGTCTCAGCCGCTTGTTACGATTTGCTCAGCATGCCACCATGTGATAAAGCTTGTCAACAATGACATGAAAAACGACGAGAACATTGCGCTTCGTGCCAACAACTATCTTGGCTTTGACGAGCCTTATAGGGGAGAAACCGAGGTTATCCATTATCTCGAAATGCTCCGCGATAAAATAGGCTTCGATACCATAAAGCAAAAGGTTGTAAATCCGCTTAAGGGAAGAAAGATTGCCGCTTATTACGGCTGTATGCTTCTTCGTCCGAGCAAGGAAATGCAGTTCGACGACCCGGAGAATCCGACCATCATGGAGGACTTTATCCGTGCCATCGGTGCCGAGCCGGTCGAATATGCGTTCCGGAACGAATGCTGCGGC
Organism: Oscillospiraceae bacterium; assembly: GCA_022779945.1. Taxonomy (GTDB): domain Bacteria; phylum Bacillota; class Clostridia; order Oscillospirales; family Acutalibacteraceae; genus UBA6857. The sequence goes on from JALEYA010000086.1 coordinate 3,192, forward strand.
GGTTATATGACGATGAACGACAAGTCGCTTGCCCAAAAGGCAGCCGGTAAGGTTGTCGCCTCCGCCAAGCTTAAGGGCGCAGATGAAATTATCACCGCTTGTCCGCTGTGCCTTTATAACTTAAAGGAAAACACGGATGGCAGTGTTCCGGTAACCTTCTTCACCGAGCTTCTTGCCGAAGCCTTAGGCGTAAAGTAAAGGGGTGTGAATCAATGTCAATGAATCAGAAAGAAATGAGCGAACAGATCATCAGCATGGTCGGTTTCAATCCCCGTCAGTGCATGAAATGCGGCAAATGCTCCGCAACCTGTCCCGCTCTTGAAGAAATGGATATTCATCCGCATCATTTCGCTTCCATGGTCTGCGAGGGCAGAATCAACGAGCTTCTGGAATCGAAGACCCTTTTCCGCTGTCTTTCCTGCTTTGCGTGCGTGGAAAGATGCCCGAGAAGCGTTGAGCCTGCGAAGCTGATTGAAGCAGTCAGAGACTGCGTTATCCGGGCGAAAGGCGCCAACTTCCTTTCCCCCGACGCAGTACCCGGAAAGCTTGATCCCGAGCTTCCCCAGCAGGCAATCACCGCCGCTTTCCGTAAGTATGGTAAATAATTTCCCGAAAGAATGAATATCCGAATAAAGGAGTGTTTAATTTGCAGAGAATAGGAGTTTTCGTGTGCTGGTGCGGAAGCAACATCGCCGCAACCGTTGACGTGGCGAAGGTTGTTGAATCCGTTAAGGGCG